>JANXAA010000118.1 GCA_025061865.1 Acidobacteriota bacterium
AGGAGGAGGAAAGTGGAAAGGGCCCCGAAGCCCCTGGTTCACGGCCTCTTACTAATCGATAAAGCCTCCGGACCGACCTCCCATGATGTGGTCGATGCCGTCCGCAAGGTCCTGAAACAACGGCGGGTCGGTCACCTGGGTACGTTAGACCCGATGGCCGAGGGCCTCCTGCCCCTGGCCCTCGGATGGGCGACCCGACTGGCCCCGATCCTGACCCACTATGACAAGGTCTATGAGACGACCTTTCGCCTGGGCGTCGAGACGGATACCCACGACCGGACCGGCCATGTCTTGGCGGAGTATCCCATCCCCCCGGACCTGGACGAGGCGACGATTACCGAAAAGGTCCAGGCCTTCGTCGGTGAAATTCAGCAAGTGCCGCCCCTGATCTCGGCGAAGAAGTACAAGGGCCGCCCCCTATACTGGTGGGTCCGGCATGGGAAGCCCGTACCCGAGTTACCGCCCAAGCCCGTCCGTTTTCATGAGATCCGAGTCCTTCGATACGACGCCCCTTTCCTGACCCTACGTATCCACTGCTCGGCCGGGGCTTATATCCGAGCCTTAGCCCGGGACCTGGGCCGGGCCTTGGGCGTCGGGGCCGTCGTCTTCGAAATCCGACGCACCCGCTGGGGACCCCACGACGTGTCCGAAACGATCCCCCTGAAGGACTTTCTCGCTGACCCGACCCTGGCGCCGCCTCACTTCTTGAGCCTGGAGCACGTGGAGCCCCACTGGTCCCGTCTATCGGCCCATCCGCGAGTCGTCGAGCGTCTCCTCCACGGCCAGCGCGTCCCCTTGCCGCCCTTACTCCGCTTTATCGAGGCTCCGGAAAGGCTCTTAGAATTCCCCTACCTGCGTGTCTTCACGACCGACGGTCGGCTGGTCGCCATCGCCCGAGTCGAGTATCCCGAGTGGCTCCATCCCGCTATCAACTTTTCCCCGCCGACTGCCAGGATGTAATCGTTTCAAGACGAGTGTCCCATGCGCCAAAGTACGCCGTCTCTTGAGCCCCCGGAAGGGTTGGAGGGGGCGTCCCCTCTAGCAGAGGGGGCATATGGAATCTGTAGATCGCGTCCGAGGCAAGGACCATGACAAGGGCAACGGTCCTGATGGTCCAGGGGACGGCTTCGCATGTCGGTAAAAGCGTCCTCGTGGCCGGCCTCTGTCGACTCTTTGCCGACCTGGGCTACCGGGTGGCCCCCTTCAAGGCCCAGAACATGGCCTTGAATGCCTACGTCACGCTTGACGGGGCTGAGGTCGGCCGGGCGCAGGCTGAGCAGGCGGCCGCCGCCGGGGTCGAACTCCGGGCCGAGATGAACCCGATTCTGCTCAAGCCGGAAGCCGACAGCCGAGTCCAGGTCGTCGTCTTGGGTCAGCCGTGGCGGTCCGTGGCGGCCCGAGATTACCCCCGTCTCCGCCGCTCCCTGTGGTCGGTCATCCGGCGTTCGTTGGAAGTCCTGCGGGCCGAGTACGACCTGGTCCTCATCGAAGGCGCTGGAAGCCCAGCCGAGATTAACCTGCGACAAACCGATCTGGTCAACATGCGGGTCGCCCGATACGCCGGGGCACCGGTCTTGCTCGTCGGGGACATTGACCGCGGGGGCGTTTTTGCCAGCCTTTACGGGACCCTCAAGCTCCTCACGTCGTCCGAACGGAGGCTCGTGCGGGGCTTGATCATCAACAAATTTCGAGGAGATCCGACCCTTCTCGGAGACGGCGTCGCCCGCCTGGAGCGGCTGACCGGCCGGCGAGTCGTCGGCATCGTCCCTTATATCGATGACTTGCGGGTCGCCGCAGAGGACTCGGTCGCCTTGGAATATCTGACGCCGACGCACGGCGACCTGGTGGTCGCCGTCCCTCGACTCCCCCGGATCAGTAACTTCGACGACTTCGACCCCCTCCGGGCCGAGCCGGACATCGCCATCTGCTTCTTGGACCGGCCCCCGACGACGGACGTCGACCTGATCGTCCTGCCGGGGTCCAAGAGTACCATGGCGGATTTAGAGTTCCTACGTCGTTCCGGATGGGCCGACTGGATTCGGGCGCAGGCGACGGCCGGGACGCCCGTCCTCGGCATTTGCGGCGGGTTCCAGATGTTGGGTCAAGCCATCTACGACCCTTACCGGGTCGAGTCCGAACGGTCGGAGATGGCCGGCCTGGGCCTCCTGCCGGTCGTGACTGTCTTCAGTCGCTCCAAGGTTACCCGGCGAGTCCGGGCCGAGGTCTTAGCCGACCGAGGTCTCCTGGCGGGTCTTCGGGGGATGGAGGTCACGGGCTACGAGATCCACATGGGCCGTTCAGAGGGCGGGTCGGCCGTCTTCCGGCTATACCGGTCCAACGGGTCGGTCATCGACGACGGGGCTGTCGACGAGCGAGGCCTCGTCTTCGGGACCTACCTGCACGGCCTGTTCGAAAATCCCGTCTTCCGACGGTCGCTCTTAGACCGACTCCGGGTGCAACGGGGCTTGCCGCCGGTCGGGCGACCGGCGCCCTTCGACCGGCACGCCGAGTACAGACGCGTCGCCGAGGTCCTTCGGACGCATCTGGACATGGCGTTCCTAATGGCCCTCGTCGAGGAGCAACGACGCCGGCCTGAGCCGACCGGGTCGGTCTGACGAAAAACGATGTGGGCGCCGGAATCGGGTCCCCCACCTAAGGACGAGGGATAGACAAGACGTGCTTCAGCCTCGCCCATCGAATCTGTCGAGGCTTGGGGAACGGGTTGAAAACCGTCCTGATGGATACGGACCGGCCTCAGGAGTCACCGCCTGAATAAGGAAGAGCTCTTACCTTTCGATGGAGGCGTCTTATATATATCGTAACAGGAACCCCACGGTAGGGGTCGCCCACAGGGCCGGGATGGGCCGGGGGTCCGGGTCATAGAGTAGGACAGCCCTGCCAATGGGAAGGCCACCAAAAGCGCTACGACGAGGCCTTGGAGGCCGGCTGCTTGCATCCCCCGCCAGAAGATTAAGCTCGGCGGAGGGACAAAAACTAATAAGAAGAGGCGGCCGCGCACGACGTAGGGGCTCCAGAGAGCCTGTACTTCTTCATCGCAGGAAGCTGTTGCCCACGAGGCCCAGGAGGACTAGGCCGTAGTAGAGGGCTTCCCGGAGGGTCCGGTGCTGAAGTTCGATATGGGCCCGGGGTGAGAATTCACCGGCCTCCCATTGTCGGAGCCAGGCCCGTGTCCGTTCGTAAGTCCGGTAGGTGTACAACCACAGCAGGCCGATGAGGTACCAAAGAGAGGGCAGGCGGAAGAGGTGGACCCCCACGACGGGTCCGGCGACCATCCCGACGGTCACGGCCAGGCGGACTGACTTCAGCCAGGACCGGCCCCCGGGGTGTTCGAGATTAGACCGAAAGAGCGCTTGTAAGCCGATGAACTGGAGACTCAGCAGGAGGGCCACCCAAGGAAGTGGCGAGGCCAGCCATTGCGGCCATTCTAAGGCCGTGCCGCCTCGGGGCATGTACCGATACAGCCACGCCAGGGCGAGCCAACCGGCGCAGTACAGGAATTCCCCCAAGGTCAGGAATACGGCCGGCCACCGGCCCGCCACTGGGAAGACCGTCGGGACCTGAAACCACCGGAAGACGATCCCTATGCCGATCAAGATGACCGCCTGGACCAGCATAGCGACAGCTGGCCCCTGGGGCCATTGCCAGAAGAGGCCGGCGCTCAAGAGGGCCAGGACCCCCGCACCGGTCAGGAACTTAAAGGACCAGGCTCCCGGCTGGCGCTCAGCCCACTGGAAGCCCTCCATGAGCAGGAGGCCAATCCCGACGGCGGCCCAACCGCCCAGGGCTAGGCCCGGGTAGAACAGGCCAGCGACGACCAAAAACATCGACGGCCATACCCAGAGGACGAACCGACTTAGCCAGACGTAACGGTTCATTCAGATGACGGGGTTACCTATCTGCCCGAATCATTACACCGAGGCGGCGTATTCGGCGGCGACGGCCTGAGCCCGCAGGGCCGCCTGGGCCGCCGCCAGACGGGCGACCGGGACGCGGTACGGCGAACAGCTCACGTAGTTCATGCCGACCGCGTGACAGAAGGCGATAGACGCCGGGTCTCCGCCGTGCTCGCCGCAGATGCCGATCTTCAGGTTCCCCCGGGCCGAACGCCCCTTACGGATGGCGAACCGGATGAGCTCGCCGACGCCCTCTGTGTCCAGCGTCTGGAAAGGGTCGGCCGAAAGGAGCTTCTTCTCCAGGTAGTCGGGCAGGAACTTATTGATGTCGTCCCGGGAGAACCCAAAAGTCATCTGCGTCAGGTCGTTGGTCCCGAAGGAGAAGAACTCGGCGTAAGCGGCGATGCGGTCGGCCACCAAGCAGGCCCGGGGGACCTCGATCATCGTCCCGATTTGATAGAGGACCCGCACGCCCTGCTTTTCCATGACCCGCTCGGCGGTCGCCTCGATGATCCGCCGGACCTGCTCGAGCTCCGTGTCCGTACTAACCAGGGGGACCATGATTTCGGGTGCCACTCGTATGCCCTGGCGTTTGACCCGAATGGCCGCCTCGATGATGGCCCGAGTCTGCATC
Source organism: Acidobacteriota bacterium (assembly GCA_025061865.1). Lineage (GTDB taxonomy): Bacteria > Acidobacteriota > HRBIN11 > HRBIN11 > HRBIN11 > HRBIN11. Next base: position 4,549 of record JANXAA010000118.1, read on the forward strand.
TCGACGATCTCGGGGTACGTGATGACCAGACGCACGCCCCGGTGACCCAGCATGGGGTTGAACTCATGGAGCTGATGGACGCGAACCAGGAGCCGCTCCTTTTCGTGGAGCGCCTTCAGGATAGCATCCATCGCCTTAAGGTCGTCAGTCCGGGTCAGGCGGAACTTCAACTCGGCGATTTCCTGAATTAGCTCCTCGCGCTTCGGCAGGAACTCATGGAGGGGCGGGTCAAGGAGCCGGATCGTGACAGGGTACCCCTGCATGGCCCGGAAGATGCCGACGAAGTCCTCGATTTGAAAGCGGAGGAGTTCGTCCAAAGCCGCCTGACGCTCCTCCGCCGTAGCCGCCATGATCATACGGACCATGTGGGGTAAGCGGTCCTCACCGAAGAACATGTGCTCGGTCCGGCACAGGCCGATGCCCTGGGCCCCAAAACGGTGGGCGATTTCGGCGTCCCGGGGGGTGTCAGCGTTAGCCCGGACGCCCAGCTTACGGAACTGGTCGGCCCACTCGAGGAGGGTCGCAAACTCGTCACGGATTTGGGGTTCGACAGTCGGGAGTGGGCCGATAAAGACCTCGCCCGTCGAGCCGTCGATAGTCAGCCAGTCTCCTTCCCGCAGGACCGTGCCGCCGACCCGGAGTTCCCGACGGCGGGGGTCAATCTGAAGGGCCTCACAGCCGACGACGCAGGGTTTACCCATCCCGCGGGCGACTACGGCGGCGTGACTCGTCATCCCCCCTCGGCTTGTCAGGATGCCCACGGCCCGGTGCATCCCGTGGATGTCGTCGGGCGTCGTCTCGTCCCGGACGAGGAGGACGACCTCCCCGTTTTCAGCCCGGGCGACGGCCTCGTCGGCCGTGAAGACCACGCGGCCGGACGCCGCCCCCGGCGAGGCCGGCAGGCCCTGGGCGATGGGCCGGTGCCGAGCCCGGACGGCTGGGTCGATGACCGGATGCAGGAGCTGTTCGACCTGGGCCGGGTCGACCCGCAGGACGGCTTCCTCCGGCCGGATGAGGCCCTCTCGGACCATGTCGACGGCGATCCGGACGGCCGCCTGGGCCGTGCGCTTGCCGACCCGGGTCTGAAGCATATAGAGCCGGCCCCGTTCGACAGTGAATTCGAAGTCCTGAACGTCCCGGTAGTGGCGCTCCAGTTTTTCGGCGATGTCCCGAAGCTGGGCGTACACGTCGGGAAGTCGCCGCTCTAACTCCTGCAGGGGGAGAGGGGTCCGAATCCCGGCGACGACGTCCTCGCCCTGGGCATTGGGGAGGAACTCCCCGTACAAGACCTTTTCACCCGTGGCGGGATTGCGCGTAAAGCCGACACCCGTCCCCGAATCTTCTCCGATGTTACCGTAGACCATCATGACGACGTTACAGGCCGTCCCGAGGTCGTCGGGAATCCCGTGAATCTTTCGGTAGTACTGGGCCCGGGGATTATTCCACGACCGAAAGACGGCCGTGACGGCCGCCCGGAGCTGGGCCTGGGGGTCTTGAGGGAAAGGCGCCCCTGTCCCCTGCTGGATGATGGCCTTAAAAGTCTCGACGAGCTCGACCAGATCGTCGGCCGTCAGCTCGACATCCTGGCGGACACCCCGGCGGCACTTCAGGTCTTCGAGGGCCTCATGGAACTTTTCCTTCGGGATGCCCAGGGCAATGCTCCCGAACATCTGAAGGAATCGACGGTAGGTGTCCATCGCAAAGCGCCGGTCGCCCGTGATCCGGGCCAGGCCCTCGGCGACGGCGTCGTTCATCCCCAGATTCAGGATCGTATCCATCATGCCGGGCATCGAGAATTTGGACCCCGACCGGACGGAGACGAGAAGGGGATTGGACGGTTCCCCCAAGCGTTTGCCGCTGACCTCCTCGAGACGCCGCAAGTGGGCCTCGACTTCCTGCCAGATGAACTCGGGGACTTGCTCGCCGTTCTCGTAGAAGACCCGGCAGGCCTCCGTCGTGATGGTGAAACCGGGCGGGACAGGGAGGCCCAGGTTCGTCATCTCGGCCAAGCCGGCCCCCTTGCCACCGAGGAGGTCCTTCATTTGGCCCGAGCCCTCGGCCTGACCGTCCCCGAAGAAGTAGACGTACTTGGCCTTCCGGTCCATGGCACCCCCTTGCGAAATGGGGTGTAGGGTGAGGAGTACAAGTTACCTATCCGACACCGAACGCCCAAGACCTGCTGCCGCTTTGTCGAGATGGATCTTCCGATTTTGGTTCC
>JANXAA010000119.1 GCA_025061865.1 Acidobacteriota bacterium
CGTGGGCCAAGCCCCCGTAAGCATCCATCTCCCGAGTGTGGCGCCGCTCGTACAGGAGGCCGACCAGAACGAACAGGCCCCCCGTGCTGATCCCATGGTTGACCATCTGCAGGATCGCTCCCTGCACGGCCGTCGGCTCCAGGGCAAAGATCCCCGCCACGATGAGTCCCAAGTGGCTAATACTGGAGTAGGCCACTAGCCGTTTCATGTCTGTCTGGGCCAAGGCCGCCCAGGCCCCATAAACGATGCCCAAGACGCCCAGAGCCACCATCCATGCCTGAAACTGAGAGGTGGCTTGAGGGAATAAGGGCACACAGAGCCGGAGAAGACCGTACGTTCCCATCTTGAGGAGGACGCCGGCCAGAAGGACGCTCCCCGGTGTCGGGGCCTCTACGTGGGCCGCCGGAAGCCACATGTGAAAGGGAACGACCGGGACCTTCACGGCAAAGGCGATCGCAAAGGCCAGAAACAGGAAGACTTCCTCCCGAAAGGACAAGGGATGCGTGGTCTGCAAGACCTGCAAGACGTCCCCGTACAGGAGCGACGAGCCACCCGTCCGGACATATAAATAGACGATCCCGGCCAGCAGGAAGAGAGAGCCCGCAAAGGTGTATAACAAGAACTTAAAGGCCGCATAGACTCGCCGGGGCCCGCCCCACACGAAGATGATGAAGAACATCGGGACCAACACGAGTTCCCAGAAGACGTAAAACATCAAGAGGTCGACCGCCAGGAATACACCCAAGAGGGCCGTTTCCAAAAACAGAAGGGCCGCATAAAAGCCGGCGACGTGTTCGCGGACCTCTTGCCAAGCCGACAAGACAGCGATGGGGACCAAGAGGGCCGTCAGGCCTACGAGAAGTATGTTCAGACCGTCCACGCCGAGGGCGTAAGAGATGCCCCACTCGGGAATCCAAAGAACTCGCTCTTCGAATTGAAGTCCCGAGTAACCCGTGTGGAAGAAGACCACGACCGGGAGCCCCATCAGGAAGTTTGTCCCTGAAAAGAAAAGGGCCACCTGCCGATAGAGGTCCCGCGGCCAGGCCTTGCCCCGCAGGACCTCCAGCCATCGGATCAGGCCGATGACGAGGGCGCCCACCGTCGGCCACCAGAGGATCGTGCTCAAAACCGGCCAAGTCTGCATCGGCCTTACCCCTTCAATCGACTCGAAGCCTACGTGCAGGACCTCGAGAAGGCCTCTTGGACACTCGAAAAGGCCAAGCCCCAAGGCCCCGCCTAGGCATCGCTTTGTTAGCTTAAATGGGAGCGTCGGGCAGTCAGGCACCGGGGGTTAGACTTCAGGCGCCGAAAGGCCTGAACCCTGACAGTTCATCCCCTGGGTTCGGTTGAACACCTGGACAGGCTACTTATTAAACAATATACGTAATAAAATACTGATATAAGTAATAAAATACTGATAATTGTTGCTAAAGTGGCAAATTGAAGGCCCATAAGCCATATGAAGTATCGTGTCATCCGCTGATCCAGGTCCTGCACTTTCTGCTCTAAGCTTTGGACCCGCGCCGATAGCCGCTGGTCCAGACCTTGCATCTGGGCCGTTAGCTCCTCCCGGAACCGGTCGACGTTCTGGTCGACGGCCCGAGTCTCGGCCAATAGCCGCGGGTCCAGGGCTTGGAGTTGAGCGAACAGCTCTTTCCGCAAGCGGTCGACCTTCTGGTCCAGGTGGAACACCATCTCCCGGAGCTCGGCACCCAGTCGGGATGGTTCCTCCAGGCGGCCCTCTAGATAAGTCCCGCGTTCTTGTAAGGTCGCTGCCATTTGGCACTTCCTCCGTAGAGTCGGTCTTGGGCTTCGGTAAGAAATGCCGATTTTCCTCTTTAATTCGGGTCCTGAGACTTCGGAATTTTTATAGCCATAGACCCAGGCTCCGTCCACCTGAATCCTCATAAGCCTCGGATCCCGTACAGGTAAGCCAGTAAGAGTAACAGACCCAAGAGCATCGCATAGGCGTAAACCTTTAAATTCCCCGTTTGGACCCGGCCGGCCCACCGGGCGACGCCGCCCAAGGCCCGGGCACTCCCGTCCAGGAGACCGTCGATGACCCGGACGTCCAGGAATCTGAACACGACCCGTTCGGACAGCCATAACAGGGGGCGGCTCCACAAGAGTTCGTAAAGCTCGTTACAGCCTAATTGACGTTGGAAGGCTTCCTGAACCCGGACCCAGCGGTCCAGCCGAGGCCGCCAGCGGTCCCACTCTTTGAGGTACACCCAGTAGGCCCAGCCGCTCCCGACGACGGCGGCCGTTAGGCTGGCCCAGCCCAGGAGGACTTCTGTCCCGAGGGTTACGGTGAGGGGCCGGTGCCAGTCGTGGAGCGCGCGGTCCAGGAGGCTTGCCCCTGGGAGGCCCAACAGTCCGCCGAGGACGCTCCCGCCAGCCAAGACGTAGAGGGGCCATCGCATGTCCGGCGGAGCTTCGTGAGGATGACCCGACGGCGTCCGGTCCTGGTAAAAGGGGACGACCCAGAGACGGACTGCGTAGAAGGCCGTGACTCCAGCCGTCAGCCATGCCAGGCCCCACACGACGGGGCGAGACGCCCAGGCCGCCGTGAGGATGGCCTCCTTACTGAAGAAGGCCGCCAGGGGCGGGAGGCCTGCTAACGTTAAGGCCCCGATGAGAAACAACCGTTCGGTCACGGGGAGCGCTGTTCGGAGGCGACCCAGTCGCCAGACATCTTGCTCACCGCCTGTGGCGTGCATGACGTTGCCTGTCGCTAAGAACAGCAGGGCCTTGAAGAAGGCGTGGGTCACCAGGTGGAAGATGGCCGCCACGTAAGCGCCCAGACCGGCTCCCACGAACATGTAGCCGATCTGACTGATCGTCGAGAAGGCCAGGACCTTCTTCATCTCCGTCTGGGCCACGGCGACGACGGCCGCATACAGGGCCGTCGCTAGGCCGACAGCCACGACGACGGCCTGGACCGCCGGGGCTTGGTCGTACAAGAAATGCAGGCGCACGACCATGTACACGCCGGCTGTGACCATCGTAGCCGCATGGATCAGAGCACTGACTGGGGTCGGACCTTCCATGGCGTCTGGGAGCCAAACGTACAGCGGAATTTGAGCCGACTTGCCCGTCGCCCCGACGAACAACGCCAGGGCCGCTCCCGCCACGAGACCCGCCGGTGCTCCCGCTGCCCAAGTTTGCAAGCCTTCCCAGTCGATGACCCCCGCCGAGGCGGCCAGCAAGAAGATTCCGATTAGGAAGCCAGCGTCACCGACCCGGTTGACGACGAAGGCTTTCCGGCCCGCCGTCGCCGCCGCCGGTCGTTCCATCCAATGGGCGATTAAGAGATAGGAACATAGGCCGACGCCCTCCCAGCCGACGAACATAAGGGCCAGGTGGTCGGCCATCACCAGCAGGAGCATCATGAAGACAAATAGGTTCAGGTAGATGAAGTAGCGTCGGTACCCGGCGTCGCCTCGCATGTACCCCAGGGAGTAAGCGTGAATCAGGGTACTCACGCCGGTGACCGTCAGGTGCATGACGATCGTGAGGGCGTCCACGTGGAGGCGGAGGGGCCACGTAAAGTCCGCCGTGGTCATCCACCGCCACAGCGCCGCATGCCAGACGCCGCCCCCGGCCCGAAGGTACAGCCCCAGGAGGACCAAGCCGCAGACGAACGACAGCGCCGGTCCGGCCACAGCCGTCCAACCGACCCACCGTTCGTCCCACCGCCGAGGTCCCACGAGGCCGGCCACGAAGTTCACCAGCAGGCTCGCCAGGGGGGCTAACCAGGACGTGAGAATCAGGACTTCATGCAACATCATGGCGGACTCGGTGTCGGGTCTTGGATGTTCGAGGACCTGTGGCCTCGTCCCGGTGGATCCTTGAGGTTGGGCTGCCAAGGACCCAGTCAAATCTGATCCCTAACCCCCGACCCTCCCTATAGGCCGACCTACCCACCTGCCTATTGGCCGGGTTCGCCCAACCGTGTAAAGGCCTCGGTGTCTAACGTCCGCAGGTGCCGGAAAATCATGACCAGTAGAGCCAAGCCGACAGCCGCCTCCGAAGCGGCCAGGACGATGACCATCGAGGCGATGACTTGGCCGTCGACCGAGCCGTGGTACCGAGAAAAAGCTGTCAGCGTCAGGTTGACCCCGTTCAACATGAGCTCGATACACATGAAGAGGACGATCAGGTTTCGCCGGACGAGGAAGCCGACGACTCCAATGCCGAACAGTAGGGCCCCGACCGTGACGTAAGCCAAAAGCCACGAAGCGCTCACGGTCCTCGCCTCCCTCGGGTTAAATACACGGCCGCCACCAGTGCGATCAGGAAGAACAGGGACGTCAGTTCCAGAGGTAGGGCGAATCGCTCAAAGAGGGCTTCCGCAAAAGCGCGCACGTCTCCGGTGACGCCCGGCGCCACGGCCGGCGTCGCTTCTTGCCAAGCCCGCCGGACCTGCAAGAGGATAAAACCCAGGGCCACGACCGTCGTCACCGCCCCGATGAGGAGATAGCGCCGGCGGAGTCGCCGTTCCGCCTCAGCGTAAACGCCTAGGAAACCCACGACGAAGAGAAAGATGACGGCGACGGCCCCGACGTAAATCAGGACCTGCAGGGCTGCCAGGAACGTCGCCCCCAATAGAGCAAAGAGGCCAGCGACGGCCAGAATCGAAAGAGCCAGGGCCAGTCCCGAATAGAAGGCCCGCCGCTCCAAGACGACCCCCAGGGCGCCTCCGACGGCAGCCAGACTACATAGGACGAAGACGATCAGATGAAACGTCATGGGCGAGATCCTCGGCCCGAAGGGACTGACGCAGATAGGCAGGTGGGCAGGTCAGTCCATAGACCATGCCGGCCGTCAGGCCGGTGTCATCCCCCCTCCAAGCGTCAGCAGTCATGTGGGCATCCACCTCAAAAGCCCGTGTCATGAGGACGCCCTGAGCATAATAGCCATCCTTAACTTGATGTGCCTGGGACCACCCTTCTGGGAATCCCGTCAGAACGAACCCTATGATAACCCAAGTTTATGACCTATAGGCCATCCTTGCCCCGGCCCTCCCCCAGGGACAAGGAGACTCAGTAGGCACGTCGGCGACCCGAGACCGAGGGCTGGGAACAAATGCCTGCCCGCGCGGGTCCCCGTCCCCCCTTCCCAGGTCGGGAGGTCTACGGTCCACAGGCCCGAGGCCTACGCCCTCCCCATCCGGTCAGTCGACGGCTTAGGGGTGAGGCTGGGTGAGGAGAAACCCACCTCAGAACATCCATCCTGACAAAGCAAGGGGGTCTATAGGCGGGCCCGGGTCTCCCCTGTGTCCTGCATCTCATCGACCCCGCTCGGGCAAGGGGAGTGGGAATATTTTCGGGAATCCCCGCCCGGGGGCCGCCCTTGGGTCAGATTATCACCTTGCCCCTTACAAGGGGGCCTATCCTATCTGACGTCAGTCGATCCTGTCAAACTCCAGTTAGACGACCCGGCCCCTAAATGCTAAGCTAGATACGCCGGGAGACACCCGGCGCCTGATGTCGTCGTTATCTCGATCACCATGAGGGTTGGCATTCCGAATCTTTGCGTCGACTTGCCAAATGCCATCTGACCCCTGCCCAGACTGCCGTTCCTTCCGTGGGACTGGGTGTCTCGGATGAATGTCCTAATAGGCTTGGCTCTCGTCTTTGTCCTCCTGGCCTTGATCGGATGGGTCCTGCGGCCTTTCTGGGGAAACCCAGAGGCGGCGTCGCCCTCGTCCGACCGACCCGGGTCGGCCCCGCCGTCTGTCCCGGATGGCTTGGACGACCCCTTCAAGATTCAACAGTTGATCGACCTGGAGTATGACTACCAGACGGGCAAGATGTCGTACGAAGAGTACGTCCGGCAAAAACGTGAGATCATCGGGGCATGACAGGACTCATCCGCTTGGTTCAAGTCGACCTGGCTTACGGTTTCCAACGGGTCCTGACGGGTGTGGACCTGGAGGTCCGGGCTGGCCGGATGTACCGCTTGGAGGGGCCCAACGGTGCGGGCAAGACGACTCTTCTGCGGTGTATCGCGGGCCTCAAGCGCCCGACCCGAGGGACGGTCCTTCGAGAGCCGCCGGGCCTTCCCGTCGGATGGCTGGGCCACGATGTACCCCTGTACCCTGAATGGACGGCCCAGCAGTATGCCCGCTGGCTTCGATGGATGTTTTTCCCCCACGTTCGGGGAGACCCCCAGCCAGAGGACCCGCTCTTGCGGACTTTCTGGGACGAGCCCTTGCGGCACTTCTCCCGGGGGATGCAACAGCGATTCCTCCTCTTCTGCCTGGACACCTGGGGGCCGCCCATCGTATGCTTAGATGAACCGTGGACCGGCTTGGATACCCAAGCCCAGGCGGACCTAAACGGCTTGCTCCAAAAGTGGCGCCGCCGGGGTCAAGGCGTCCTCTTCTCGAGCCACCGGTCCGTCGACATGGACCTACCTGTCGATGAGGTGTGGTCCCTCCGGGACCACCGGGTTTATCGAGTGGCGAACAGCGAGTAGCGAATGGCGCTTCGGGCGCTCGGCAGAGGGCATCCATAAGGACATAGATAAGAAGGCGAGGAGTCGAGTCTTGCCGGGGCCCTAATCTTCCAAGACCTTCGACTGCTTGCCCTCTCCCTCTTCGCCTTCTATGTCTATCCGCTGAACTACCATTCGCGATGAGGTCAAGGTCCCATGCAGGTCAGCGGGCATCCCTACGGTGTCTGGTATGCGCTCTACCAGCCATGGGCGAACTTTGTCGAGGGCATCTGGCCCCTCTTGGAAGAAGCCTTCCAGGG
>JANXAA010000011.1:0-2731 GCA_025061865.1 Acidobacteriota bacterium
TTAAGAAAATATGCGAATATTATAGATTTATATAATGCCAGCTTGAATCAGACCCTCTCCCGGACGCTTCTCACGAGTCTGACAGTCTTGTTCGTAGTTTCGGTCTTATACTTCCTGGGTGGCGTCGTGCTGAATGACTTTGCTTTTACCATGATCGTGGGTCTCATCGCCAGTACTTACTCCAGCATCTATATTGCGTCCTCCCTGTCCGCTTACTGGTACCAGTGGCGTCAGCGCCGGGCCGCAGCCTTAGCGGTGGCCGCTCCCCCGAAGTCGGCTCGGATGAAGGCAGCGAAGGCGAAGTGACGGGGATATTTGAGCAGGAAGGGAAGAAGGCCAGGAGACGGACCCGCTTCTTCATAAGAGGCCTTTGGACGCAGAGCCCCTGGCCGGCCGGGTTCGCTGGACTCTTTTCTTCTTGACCTAACACCGGGAGATCGAAAAATGGCCCGTCGATTGGATGGAAAGGCAGTCGCCCAGAAGATTTACGACGAGCTGTTTCTTCGTATTGAGGACTTGCGACGTCGGGGTTGTGTCCCCTGCCTGGGGGCTATCCTCGTCGGGAATGACTCGTCGTCTCGGCTGTATGTCCAGAACAAGCAGAAGGCTTGCGAACAGATGGGCCTCCGGAGCGTCGTCCAGACGTTTCCGGCCGACGTCTCCGAAGACCAGCTCCTGGGACACATCGAGCGTTGGAATCAGGACCCAGACATCCATGGGATCCTGGTCCAGCTCCCTCTGCCGCCGCATCTGTCGAAGGCCCGCCTCATTGAGGCTATCGACCCCCGGAAGGACGTGGACGGTTTTCATCCCCTCAACAAGGGTCTGCTCATGGAGAACCGGGCCCACCTCGTCCCCTGCACGCCAGCCGGCATCTTACGCATGTTGGATGCCTATGGTGTCCCCATCGAGGGTCGGCACTGCGTAGTCGTCGGCCGGAGCGACGTCGTCGGGAAACCTATTGCTACCTTGCTTTTGCATCGGCACGCGACCGTCACGATTTGTCATTCCCGTACGACCCACCTACCCGACCTCGTCCGCTCGGGAGACATCTTGGTCGCCGCTATAGGTCGAGCCGCTTACATTCAGCCCGACTGGGTTAATCCCGAGGCGACGCTGGTCGACGTCGGCATCAACACGGTCACGGCCGCCGACGTCCTTGGGCAGATCGTGCCTGAGGGCCATCCCAAGTGGGCAGTCTTTCTTCAACAGGGTTGGGTCTTGCTGGGTGACATTCATCCCTTGGCGTACGAGCGGGCGCGAGCTTACACGCCTGTCCCCGGCGGCGTAGGTCCTCTGACGGTCGCCATGTTGGTCTACAACACTGTGCGGGCGGCCGAACTTCAAGTCCAGGAGCGGGGGACGTGAGTCAGCGGGTCGGACCATCCACGACACCTCTGGAGGATTTCAGAGACCACGTGTGCGTCGTCACGGGTGCGGCCCGGGGGGTCGGAGCGGCCATTGTCCGGCTGATGGCCGACCGGGGGGCTCACGTGGTCTTTACGTATCGAAGCTCGGCCGAGGCGGCCCGGTCCCTGGAAGCTTCCGGCCGGGGCCGCATCGCGGCCTATCCCCTGGACGTGCGGGATGCGTCCCAGGTTCAGGCTTTCTTTGAGACCGTCTGGAATCGGTGGGGTCGCGTGGACGTCTTGGTCAATAATGCTGCCTTCTCGACCGACCGGGGCTGGAAGCGGGACATCACCGAACTGGAAGATACCGACTTCGTCGAAGCGTTCCGGGTCGACGTCCTGGGAAGCTGGCTGTGCGATAAGGCCGTCGTGCCTTACATGCGGCGGCAGGGCCGGGGCGTCATCATCCATATGGCCTCGGCGGCTGCCCTGGCGGGCGACCCCGACACCTTGCTCTACAACCCGGCCAAGATGGCCCTCGTCGGACTGACCCGGAGCCTGGCCCGACTGCTGGCCCCGGACATCCGGGTGTACGCTATTGCACCGGGCTCGGTCCGGACGGATTGGCTGGAGCGCTGGGGCTTGTCGGCCGAAGAGGTCCGTCAGTTAGAGCGAGAGACGCTTTTGCGTCGGATCGTTGAGCCGGCTGAGATTGCCCGTTGGGTGGCCTTTCTGGCTTCGCCGGCGGCCGCCTCCGTCACGGGCCAGACGTTCTTCATCGATGGAGGCTTGTGGCTGGGGGGATGAGGTCACAGGGACCCGTCTATGGAGGCTCAGTAGGGGCCAAGCGCTAAACGCTTCTGAAGCGCTACCCGACACCCAAACATAAGGCTGGGGCCCGGCACCTGAGACCCGGGACCTTACCCGGCATGCGTGATTCTGCATAGGCGGCTCCGATTATGACCATCTCTATTGCCGTTATCCCCGGTGATGGGATCGGACCCGAGGTCACGCGAGCGGCCATGCAGGTCTTAGAGGCCGCCGCCGAGCGGTTCGGCTTAGACGTTCGCCTCGACTGGTACGACTACGGGGCCGATAAGTACCTCCGGGAGAACGTTACCCTGCCCCCCGAAGACCTGGAACGCCTGAGGACCTACTCGGCCATTTTCCTGGGTGCCTTAGGAGACCCTCGCGTACCCGACATGAAGCATGCGGCCGACATCCTATTTGGGATCCGGTTTGGCCTCGACCTCTATGCGAACGTACGGCCCGTCCGGCTCCTGGACCCTCGGCTTTGCCCCCTTAAGGGCGTCGAACGGCTGGATTTCGTCGTCCTCCGAGAAAACACGGAGGGCCTCTACGCCGGCGTGGGGGGAACCTTC
>JANXAA010000011.1:2741-8646 GCA_025061865.1 Acidobacteriota bacterium
AGGTCGCTATCCAGGAAGACGTCAACACCCGAAAGGGCGTCGAGCGGATCACCCGGTACGCCTTTGAGTATGCCCGAGCTCGGGGGTACCGGAGTGTCTGCATGAGCGACAAGAGCAACGCCCTCCGGTATTCAGGCGACCTCTGGCAACGGACATTCTGGGCGGTCGCCGCTGAGTACCCGGACATCCAGGCGTGGCACTTGTATATTGACGCCTTGGCCATGCAGATGGTCAAGCGGCCTCAGCAGTTTGAGGTCATCGTCACAAATAACATGTTCGGAGATATCGTGAGCGACTTGGGGGCCCAGCTCCAGGGAGGCCTGGGAATGGCTCCCTCGGCCAATATCCACCCGGGGCGGGTGTCCATGTTCGAGCCCGTCCACGGCTCAGCCCCCAAGTATGCCGGTCAGAACGTAGCGAACCCGATGGCGGCCGTCCTGACAGCCGGGATGATGATGGAATACTTAGGCTTCCCCGAGGTCTACCGGGCCATCGAAGCCGCCGTCGTCGCCGCCCTCCAGGCCGGCGTCGTGACCCGCGACCTGGCCGAGGTCCTGGGCGTGTCGCCATGGGGCACGAGGGAAGTCGGTAACTGGCTAACCGAGTACGTCGCCCAGTCGGAAGTTCCCAGTAAAAAGTAAAAAGGTCCCAGGTACCAGGTGCCGGGCCCCAAGAGGCAGAAAGCCCTACGTCTCGGATTTCAGGTCCCAGGATTGGGGCGTCGGGACCACCGCTTGCCCTTTCCCGGGACTTGGCACCTGGCCCCCGGGACCTTATACGCCGGGACCTTATACGGAGGTCAAGGATGGAGGAACGGAGCCTAAACCACTTCACGCTCCTGCAATTCACGGAGACCTACTGGGGGCTTCCGGTAAGCCAGCGTCGGGACGTCCACCAGCGCTTCTGGGGACGGGTCCGGGAGGCAGCCGACCGGGCCTACCTCTATCAGGTCTTCCCAGCTCGGGCCGATGGGGACTTGCTCCTGTGGTGTGCTGTGCGAGTCCTTGAACCGGAACGACCCGGGCGGTTCTTCGCCGACTTAGGAACGGTCCTGTCGAACGTCCGGCCCTATCTGCGGTCAGTGCAGACCCTATGGGGCTTCACGAAGCCCTCGGTCTATGCCCGAGGTCAAAGCCCCCAAGAGATGGACCCCTTCGGCGAGTCACGGAGGGCCTACTTGGTCGTTTATCCTTTCGTCAAGACGGCCGAGTGGTATCTCCTGAGCAAGGACACCCGGCAGGGCATGATGAACGAACACATCCGCGTCGGACGCCAGTATCCTGCCATCCTGCAGTTACTCCTCTACTCCTTCGGCGTCCAGGACCAGGAGTTCGTCGTCGTTTACGAGATGGACGACCTCATGGAATTTTCGGACCTCGTGCAGGACCTCCGGGCGACGGAAGTCCGACGGTACACTGAGCGGGATACCCCGATCATTACAGCCCTGTACCGGCCGGCCGAAGAGACGCTCCGACTCTTTGAATAAAGGTCCCCGGGGGTCAGGGGCTAAGACTCCAAGCCCCGCTCGCGAAGAGCGGATAAAGTCTTCTTTCCCGAGACCCGAGACCTCATCATGCATTCTGACGACCCCGCTCTGGCGAGCGGGGCTCGGAGTCCAGGGACCTCAGTGAAATAGGATGGGCGACAGTATGTCTGAGGAACGACCCGAACCGACACTATCTTCATCGATCTCACCGCCCGTCGGGTTCGAGTCCTTTCCGACCTGGCGGCCGCCTTCCGGGCGGATGATGGCCTGGAGTGCGGTCCTTTTCGGCTTGACCTTCCTCACGGCCCTGGTCGTGGGGACCTACCACATGATCGCTTTCTCCCAGTCGGTCGGTAGGTCCGTCCGACCCCTCCAGGAGCCTTCTATCGTGCCGTCGATTTTCCAGGAGCCCCGGCTCCTATGGATGGGCCTGCCCTACGCGGTCGTCCTGCTGGTAATCCTGCTGAGCCATGAGTTGGGCCACTACCTATTCTGTTGGCGCTACCGGGTCGACGCCACGCTTCCCGTGTTCATCCCGGCCCCGACCCTCATCGGGACCTTTGGGGCCTTCATCCGTATTCGGGGCGTCATTCCTCATCGGAATGCCCTATTAGACATCGGAGTCGCCGGACCCCTGACAGGCTTCTTATGTAGCCTTCCATTTCTGGCCCTCGGCGTCGTCCTGTCCCAGCCGATGACAGCGGGGCCACCCCCCACGGACGGAGATACCGGCATCATTTATTTCGGCGAACCCTTGATCTGGAAGCTCCTGGTATGGCTCCTCCGGGACGACCCCCCGGGGACGGACCTGATGGTCCACCCCATCGCCCTGGCGGCCTGGTTCGGAGTCTTAGCGACGAATCTGAATCTATTCCCTATCGGTCAACTCGACGGCGGCCACGTGGCTTACGCTGTCCTGGGGCCGCGAGCCCGATGGCTGAGTCGGGCCTTCTGGTTCGGCCTGGCGGCTTTAGCCATTCATAACTTCGTGTGGTTCGCTTGGACTTTGATGACCCTCTTAATCGGCTTTCGGCACCCGCCGACCCTCTGGGATGACCGTCCCTTAGACGGCCGGCGCCGGTGGCTAGCCTTGGCCGCCGCCGGGGTGTTCTTTCTGACCTTCATGCCGGACCCCGTCCGGATTCATCTATAATTCAAATCATTCAAGACGTTGGGTGCCAGGGGTTCGGTGTCGGGGGTTGGGAACTTGGGGACGCGGGCTTAAACTTATGGGCAGACGCATACGACGATCAGGTCAGCTTTTCCGACCCCTGAGGGAACCCGACACCCGGCACCGAACACGCCTCATCGAATGAGGTCTGCCATGGCATGGGTAAAGTTGGGGGTCAACATCGACCATGTGGCCACCCTCCGGCAGGCTCGTCGGGAACGGGACCCGGACCCCGTCTTAGCGGCCCTGATTGCCGAGCAGGCCGGCGCTGACGGCGTCACGGCTCACCTTCGAATGGACCGCCGTCACATTCAAGAGCGGGACCTGGAGATCCTCCGTCAGACGGTAAAGACCCGCCTGAACCTGGAGATGGCCCCCACGCAAGAAATGGTCCAGATCGCCCTACGGTTCAAGCCGGACCAGTGCACCTTAGTCCCCGAACGACCTGAAGAAGTGACGACGGAAGGGGGCCTGGACGTCGTCTTCCATCAGGACGTCGTCCGCCGGATCGTCCAGCGGCTCCAGGACGCCGGTATCGAAGTTAGCATCTTCATCGACCCTCAACTCGAACAGGTCCGGGCCACCCAGCGAGTCGGGGCAAATGCCATCGAGATCAACACGAACGCTTACGCCCATGCGACATCCCCGGAGATTCGAAAACAGGAACTGGACCACATCCGGCAGGCGGCTCAAATGGCGGCCCGGCTGGGCTTGCGGGTCTTGGCGGGCCACGCATTGAATTATCATAACGTCCGGCCGATCGTCGAGATCCCGGAGATCGAGGAGCTCAACATCGGCCATGCTATCGTCGCCCGGGCCCTCTTTGTCGGCTTTTTCGAGGCCGTCCGGGAGATGAAGCGTCTGTTGGAACGGTAAAAGCCGTAGGTGGGCAGACGGTCCGATAGGCACAGGGGGAGTAGGGACGATCCTCGGAGCCGCCCCTACGGGGCGCGTGCGCAGGGATGGGACTGGGTCATTCTCCAGAGCCGACCTTCATTCTCGCAAGCAGGGGTTGGACTTACGGCCGCCGTCCCCGGTGGCATCAGGACGGAGGGGCTGTCCCGATCTGGGGCGACCCCGAGGAGGGCCCTTGCCATCTTATCTGCCCAACTGCCCATCTGCCGACCTGCTGACTTTTACGGCTATGCGCATTGGTCTGATCGGTCGGCCGGCGAGCGGCAAGACGTCGGTGTTCCGTATCCTGACGGGCTATTCGGGCGATGCCCCACTCCACACGAGCGAACCTGAAGTCGGGGTATATCTGATCCCGGACGCCCGCCTGGAACAGGTCGCCCAGTGGGCGGGGTGCGAACGCCGGACCCCGGCCACGGTGGAGCTTTGGGACCCGCCCTCTCACTGGTCCCTCCAAGATGGGACGGCGCCGCGTCTGATCGGGGAACTCCGCACGACGGACGCCCTCCTGCATGTTTTAGACCTCTGGGGCTTGGACATCCTAGACCCCACCGAGGCCGTCCGGCGGGCGGAAGACCTGGAGCGTACGCTCATCACAGCCGACCTTCAGGTCTTGCAAACCCGCTACCAGCGACTCCAACAGGAGTATGCCAAGCGGCATCAGGAAGACCTCTTGAAGGAAAGCCAATCCGTCAGCGCTCTGCTAAAATGCCTCCAGGCTGAGCGGCCCCTCCGGGCCGAGCCGTGGCCTCAGGACGTCGCCCACCGTATGCAGGGCTATGGCCTGCTGTCGGCCAAGCCCATCTTCCACCTGTTGAACGTGGCCGAACGTCACCTGGGTGACGCCGCCGTGGCGGCTACCCTCCAAATGATCGTCCAGAGACTCCCTTGGGCAGGGACCTCTTATACCTCCGCTCATCTCGAGCTGGAGCTCGTCCGGATGGATCCTGCCGAGCGGACCGAGTGGCAAGCCGTCTACGGTCTGTCCGACCTCCTACCGGACCGCATGGCCGGGCCCCTCCTGGGGGCTTTGGGCTTCCTCCGGTTCTACACGGTCATCGGCGGCGAAGCCCGGGCTTGGCTTCTGCCGACCGGCGCGACGGCGGCCCAGGCGGCCGGTCGGATTCACACTGACATGGCACGAGGCTTCATCCGGGCCGAGGTCCTGAACTTTCGGGAGATTGGCTCCGTGGCCAGTTTCCACGAGGCCCGTCGGCAAGGCCGTCTCCGTCTGGAAGGCCGGGACTACGTCGTCCAGGACGGTGACATCCTAACTGTCAAGTTTGCCGTGTAAGCGGGCTGACTAGACGATGCGCCTCGCTTGGGCAAATAGGGGAGATACCTCTAAGGCCATGGGGGTATCCCATCTTCATTATGTGAAGCTCACCGACTGGACTCTCTCCCAGGGACGAGAGCCCCCGGCGGGGACGCCACCCCGACAAGCAGGAGACCCCAGACGTCGGTCTGGGGCATTGCGTATTCATTCGCAGGCCGGAGGCCTGGGATGCCCGGGGGGACGCTTACGCCTCTCTACCTACACCCCATCCGCTGACCTACCCGCCGCCGACTACATTAACAAAAGCCTAGGCGTTTCGGGTGTCTCGGCCAGGCGGGCCCAGCTCTCAGACGGATAGCGCCGCTTCAGGACCAGGAGTTCGGCTAGGGCTTTCAGGAAAACTCGGGGATGGGGCGGGCCGCCATCCCATTTCAGGTGGCGACGCAGGACGTACCAAATCGTATCGGCGTCGACGTCGCTGATGCTCACTTCAGGATAGGCAGCTCGGAAGAGGCGGACGATATAGACCGTCATACGGCGGAAGTCATCGTCCAGGAGGGGCCAGAGGATGAGGCGGTGAGTAGCTGGAACCATCGCCCGCCAGTCTTCTTCGGCGACTTGGAAGACGGGCGTGGCGGCGATGAAGAGACCCATGTAAGTCGGGTGTCGGTACGCATAGGGAAGAGGTCGGACGCCGCTGTGGACGAAGCCGTGGGCGTCCTTGTACGCCTGGTCGTTCTTGTCCCAGACCAGGCGGACAAGACGGTCCGTTCCGGGGCGATTCTGGGCCAGGGCAATGAGGCCCTTCAGCGTATTGAAGCCCCGGGCACGCTCGATGCGGAACCCGGCGTGACCGACGGTCTCCGCCTCGTCGATAAGGAGCACGAGGCCCTGGTAACCGAGGGCCCGGACGAGGGCCGACCAGCCGGAGAGGAGGTAACAAAGATGATCAGCCGCCGTCGAGTGGTCCAGCCAGGTCGGCCACTGGCTCATCCGGCGGGCGTTCAGGTCGGCGATGACCTCGCCCAGGAAGTCTTCCGGCGTGATGACCTCTAAATTC
>JANXAA010000011.1:8656-16166 GCA_025061865.1 Acidobacteriota bacterium
CGGGAGTACATCTCCCCGGCCAGCCAAGCCCGGACGAGGTCAGCCCGTTCCGAGGTCCAGTCTCGACGAAGGGCCCAAAGGGCTCGACTGAGGTAGACGTGGGGGGGGTCCAAGACGATGTCCCGTTCGACGGCATCGGCCAGGAGGTCGATCCAGGTCCCGCTACTCCCGTCAGGGCGAAGGGCCGTCAAGCTCTCGAGTAGGCTCCGGTAAACCCGCTTGGGCTTGTAAGGCGTGACCTCCAGGAGGTCTAGCTCGGCCCGAGCGACGACGAAGCCCGCCTGTAAGGCCAGATGGGCGACATACTCCAGGAAGTGGGTCTTCCCCGAACCGTAGGGGCCCTCGATGAGGACACAGGTCCCGCCCGCGGCCGCGTCTGCTAGCGCCCCACGGACTCGGGTGATATGTTCGTCCCGTCCGAACGTGAGATGCGGTACATCGTCTCGGGGGACGACGCCGAGGCGGAAGGCTTCCACGATTTGAAGGACCTGCGTGCGGTCGCCGGGCGGCGTCCATGCATCCTCGACCCCGGGGGACGCCTCGACCCATTCAAGGTCGATCGTCCGGACCCACACGCGCATGCCTTTGTGGAACAGGACCTGGCTATGAAGGCCCCCATAGCGGACCCGCAGGATCACCCCGTAGCCGTAGTCGGGGTGGCGAACTCGGCGGCCGATGAGGGCTGTCGGGACATCAATACTCCCGCTCATCGCTGAACCGACGCTGGTCGGCCTGAAGGGCCGCGAGGTGCTCTTGGACCCATCGGTCGGCGAGGGTCTCCGTAAGGATAAAGGCCGGGTCCTGTCGCATCCGGTGTAGCAGAGGAATCAGGCTCGTGACGAACACCCGGCGGTAACTCACGTCGGCGTATCGGAGTTGGTAGACTTGTCGGGCGAGGACCTCGACGTTTGCCCGGGTCAGTTCCAGCGGCAGGAGCACCCCGTACGCTCGCTGATAAAGGCTCACCAACTTTTGACCCAGCTGAACGAGGAAGGGGATCGGTTCGATGGGAAGACGTTCCAAGTAGATCTTCACACCGGTCGGCTCCCATCGGGAAAAAACCGTCTGGAGTCGCTGACGCAGGGCTTCATAAGACGGACCCGGTCGGTCCGTCAACATGAACTCGTCGGGCACGGCATAGAGGGTCAGGACGCTGGGGAAGCGCCGCTGGCCGCACTCGTCGATCCACTGGCGGAGGTTGTCCAGGGCCATCATGACCTGCCGTGTTTGGCCGATGCTCAGGGTCCGCTCAGCTTCGTCAAACAGGAAGACCGTCCCGCTCAGACCGATTTCCCGAATCCACTGGGTCAGACTCCGGGTCCACCGGAAGGCCGTCCGAGGCGTCAGGGTCTCGACGACCTGAGTTTCCCGGAGACGGGCGTCAGCAGGATTCTCTCCCTTTAGCCACTGGACAAATGTCCCGAATCGCTCTTCGTCGTCGTCCATCAGAGCCTCCAAGGCCTGGGCCATCGCCCGGCGGAAGGACGTACTCTCCGTGCCCTGGATGCCTTGTAGGAGGCTCCGAAATCGGCGACGGGCTTCCCGGGCCTCTAAGTCGGTCAGATCCCACCGTCGCTGAAGCCACAGAAAAGTATACCGCAGGAACGACTCGATCCCCCGGTTATAATATCGGTCCTCCGACACGGTCGCCGGCCCCAAGGGAAAGCGCAGGTTCTGGGCAATCGCCCGGTAAACTTCGTCTAACTGGTGAAAAGGGCATTCCGACGGACTCAGGGGCACGTAAGCGACGGCATAGCCGAGGGCCTCGGCCATGTTACGGACACAGTACAGGAAGTGGGTCTTTCCACCGCCGTAGCTCCCGACGACGAGCTTGAAGCTGGAAACGCCGCTGGGCAAAAGCAGTTCCAGATACTCCGACCGCAGGGGCTCCAGATAAGTATCCAAGCCGACCGTGTAGAGTTCGACGCCCTCTTCCGGCGGCGTGCCCGACTGCCCGAGATGGGCGATGACCTGTCGGACCAAAGTGACTTCCGTAACAGTTGCCTGTAGACCCTCACCCACGGATGTCGGCCTTCCTGTCAGGAACTACCGTGCGGGCCTTAAGGACACCGTCTAATCGGACCGAGCAGGCTTCATTCTTCTCGATCCACCACTCGACCTGCATAAGCCGAGCTTGCTCCCAAGCCTCAGGGCGCGCCCA
This sequence comes from Acidobacteriota bacterium, assembly GCA_025061865.1. Classification (GTDB taxonomy): domain Bacteria; phylum Acidobacteriota; class HRBIN11; order HRBIN11; family HRBIN11; genus HRBIN11. The sequence continues at coordinate 10,818 of JANXAA010000011.1, forward strand.
GTCTCGCCCCATGACAACAGGGATGACCTGGAGGTGGGGAAATAGCGCTGCCAGGATATGGGCCGCCTGAGACGCCCGGTCCACATCCCGATAATCGACTTGGATACTGACTTCCGCGACCAGTAAAACCGGCGACTGACCCTGTGGCTCTTTGCACCAGAGCAAGTCCGTGGCCCGGACGCGTCGGAATGCCTTCCAGTCTATCTTTCCCTCGACGATGGCCCGTTCTAAGGCATGTTCTACGTCCTTGCGAAAGTTTCGACCGCCCCGGAAGATTCCAAAGGCCGCACGCCGGATCTGATCCTCAAATTTAGTCCCCTCCCGTTCACCCCGCATGCCCTGTAAAATCTCGGCCAAACTATCCATCCGAGCGGTCAAGGCTTTCTGGGCACTTGCCAACTCGTCCATCTGAACCGTCAAGGTCTTTTGGGCTTCCGTCAACTCTTCTACCCGGGCTGTTAGAGTCCTCTGGGCCTCCGCCAACCCGCTCACCTGAAGGGTCAAAGCTTTCTGAGCCTCTGCCAACTCGTCCACACGGGCCGTTAGGGCCTTCTGGGCTTCGGCCAGATCATTCATCCGGGTCGTCAGGGCCTGGAGGTGGTCTTCGGTCCGTCGCTGGGCTGTGGCCAATTCTGCGACTTGAACCGTCAGGGCCTGAAGTCGAGTAGCTAAATCACGTAGGATCTTCAGGATATCCTGCTGGAGAACCAATGACTGACGAAGGGTCTCCAATGCAGTTATCCGAAATTCTTCCCATTCAGGCAGCAGGATAGACCTCAGACGGTCGCGCCATTCGGGACGCTCGTCCAACAGCTTGACCAGGTCTTCCAAATCTCGAGCGGTCACCGTCATCAGTGGCCTCAAACCCTGGGGATAGTACAAACGGCTCACCCCTCGGGCGATCGTTCTCATGCCACCCACTGGAAGACCTCAAAGGCCTCCAGGGGCTACGCCTCTCAAATAAAAAATAGGCGGACTGCCCTCCGACGGCCGACCCAGAGGCCCGAACCCAGGCCGGTCCGGCCGTCCCGGACAGCCGTATCGACTTGGAAACCGTCCAGGGCGACGACCCACAGCCAGTGCGCGCCCGGTGGTAGACTCACCATTTCCTCTCGAGGCACCGTAAAGGACGTTTGGCTTCCCTGCGTCAGACCCGCATACAGCCGCCGACCGTCCTCAGCCAGGATGACGACGTAGATGTACGGCGGCGGCTGACCGCCCCTGTAAGTCCAACGGACCTGGAAGTCCTGATTCCGGGGGACTGTGGCCCCACTGACGAGGTCCGTGAACTGAACCTCCCAAAAGGCTGGCGCATGGACCACTCCCTGGACCCGACCGCCCGGCCAGCTCAGGTCAAAAGTAAAGCTCCCGGCCTCGGCCACAGGTCCCTGAAAATTGGCGCACCGATTATCATAAAAGACCATGGGCCGCACGCCCTCGAAGGGCCATACGACCTGATTGACAGCGACCTGCGCATTCGGGATAGGTTCTTGAAACACGCTACAGAGACGGACCCAGCCCGTGATTCCCGGACCGTCCCAGAGAATCACACCTTCAAACATGGCATGACCCGATAAGGTCCCTCCGATAGGCACCGTCGGGGGTACGCCGCCGGGGTTCAGCGGCCGACTCGAATCGGTCGAGACGCAAGATATCCAACCGATGAGTCCCAAGAGCCAGACCGCCCACCCCCCGAGTCGCCTCCCCCTTACAGCCCCTAAGGCCATGACCGGTCATCTCCGATGATTTCGATAGAAGGGTACCGATACTTGCGTTTCATGAAGGTCCGGGCCAATAGCAGGCCCCCCACGAAGCCGCCGATATGGGCCCACCAGGCGACGCCCCCGGCGCCAGCCGTCCCGGCCGCCAAGGAGAAGGTGCCCTGGAAGAATTGTAGGATAAACCACAGAAACAAGTAAACAAAGGCTGGGATCTCCATCAGCTCATAGAAGAAAAACACAGGCACCAGCGTCAAAACCCGGGCCCCCGGGAAGAAGCGGAGATAGGCCCCCATCACACCCGAGATGGCACCGCTCGCCCCGATGTTGGGAATTCCACTCCCCATCGAGAGGACACCCTGGGCCAAGGCAGCGATCAGGCCCGTCAAGAGGTAAAAAGCTAGATACCGCCCGTGACCCATCCGGTCCTCCACGTTGTCCCCAAAGACATGCAGGAACCACATGTTCCCCAGGAAGTGGACCCACCCACCGTGGAGGAACATGCTCGTAAAGAGGGTCATCGCTTGGCCCAGAAAGACGTCTATGCCGACTGTCGGTAAGTACCACAGGGCTTCAAAGAACCGCCGGGGAACAAAGCCGAATTCATAAAAAAAGGCCTCCAGCTCTGGCCCCAGAAGAAGCTCATAGATGAAGACCAGGCTGTTTAGGCCGATGAGGATGTAGTTCACGACGGGTACGGTACGGGCACGATTGACGTCTCGGAGAGGAATCATAAGCCTTGCCTCAGCCCAAGGAGGTGGACTGCCAGTCGGGCGCCGTCCTAATTATAGGACTTCCGCACGTCGGAAGCAGGAAGGGCGGTCAGGCAGGTCAGCAGATAGGGCAGTAGAGACGGTGAGGGGGTCGAAGAGGGGCCGAGGAAGACCTTTACCTGGGGATAGCGCAGACGCCGGCTGTCCTAAGGCCTAAGCTTCAGCTTGAACCCTCTGAAGCCAGAGTCCCCGGCGCTCTCGTGAGGCCAATCCGCTATTCCGTTCCGCCGTAACGGGCCCTGCTTGGATCGAGGGTCCATGGAGGATCTCCCCGTGGGTACCTTCCCCTATCTGCCCATCTGCCGACCTACCTGCCCATCGGTCGTCTCGACCCGCCAGGCGTAGACCCATAGCAAGATGAGGATGACTAAGAGGGACCCCTGGAGCGCTAGGAAAGCCCCCATCTTCAAGAGGGCAAACCCCGGATGGACAAATCGAATCAGCCACCCGCTGGCCATGTCGGCCAGGGCCGACCCGAAGGAGACGTGAATGGCGCCCGCCTTGACCCATCGGGGCGCGCCCGTAAACAGCAGGAGATGGTTGAGAGTCATTAGGAAGACCATCATGGCGAAGGCATGAAAGTGCGTCTCCTCCAATAGGCCGAAGAAACTCTTGGGCGCCCGGAAGGCCGCCTCTGAACCGCGATAATATTCAATAATCGAATGATATGAAAAACCTATTTTGGCGTAGAAGGGCCAGTCGCTGACCCACACTAAGAACGCATACACGAGGGACCATAGGACGATCTGGCGTAGGAACGGATTCCTTCGGATGTCTGGGGATATGAAAAACCTCATCAAACCCCTCCGTAGACGACCTGCCAGACGGCTAAGACGGTCCGCACACTCCGTAAGACGGCCGTCGCCGTGATGGTCGCCCCCGTAATGTTGGGCACGTCTCGGCCTAACCAGAGGCGGTCGTCCAGGGTTCGCCCCTGGAATCGTTGGAGCCACCGGTCCGACGGTTGATAGTCTGGCGGCTCCTCGAAGGCCAAGACCTCGACCTGTCGGACCCGGCCGTCGCCGTCGAGGACGATCAAGAGCGTTTCATGATGGGTCCGCAAGACGTGCGTGTCCGTCACACCGTAGCCAATGACGGCTGACCCCTGCCAGACCTCATAGAAACGATACAACCGGGGGACGGACCGGACCCGGGCCCGCTTTTCGACTTCTGCCTGCTGGTCTCGGGTCAGGTAGACAAACCGCTTCTCGACCTTTGCGGCTAGGGGGAAGACCCGGCGAAGGATTTCCTCAACTCGGTCAGGGGCTTGAGCTCGGACCAGACATGGGGTTCCCAGGCTGATGCAGAGCCACAGCCCCACCCACCGCCTCTGCGTCGTCATGGCGACCTCCACAGGATAGAGGATGCGAGACGCAGCTTTCCCGCCCCACTCGTTCGGGGGCGGTCTTCCGAGGAATCTCCAGACCCGCTGCCTCGAACAGGGGGCAAGATGCCAGGCGAAGTCCCTGGCCCAGGTGCCGGTCCCGGGACGCAAGGTCGTCAGGATATCGAGACTTCAGAAGTTGAAGCCAATCCCCAGGTTCCACTGATTTCGGGCCGTCCCGGCTTCATTCCAGCGGTCCTGAAACTCGGCCTTGAGGACGACGGTCGGAATCGGCTTGAAGGTTAGGCCGACAGTCCACACCCGCTGGTTCTGGGCCGGGTCTCGTCGGAAGCCGGCCGGTACCCGGTGATGCGTATCGTAGGCCTCAAAACGCACGAAGGGTGCCAGGTAGGCGTTGGGAAAACGGGTCGTCAGGGCGGGTAGACTCAATAGGTTGAAAGCTACCTCGGCGTAGCCCCCGACGATTTGCTCGGCGACCCCCTTATCGTCCGTCAGGTTTTGGAAGCGATTCAGTTGTTCGGCATTCTCGATCCAAGTCTGGACATACAGGCCTCGGACTTCTAGGCCCCGGTGCTGGAGGGTCCCGTGGACTTCGGCCATCCGCACGGGCACGTTCAGGGGCTGGCCATCAGGCCACTTCAGGCCCTGGTCGGCCCGGCCGGCGTAGGCGCCGACGCCTAACGTCACGCCCGCCGTCGGGATCCAGTCCAGGCGAGCCATCCCGGCCGGCGTGTGAAAGCGGGCCCGGTTGCCGTCAGGCCGACCGCCTCGGATACCGCTGGCCGTGAATCCCCGAGCGTCCAGACCCGACGTTAAATAGGTCCGGTAGTGAAATCCGTAGCCCAGCTCGCCGTAGATCCCGACGCCCAGCTCCCGCCACGTCGAGGGGATGACGACCCGCTCGACGTCGGGCCGCAAAACGCCGTGAAATGTGGACGGCTCGTGGACCTCGTTGATGATGCCCAGCGGATGAAGCAAGAGGCCCGCTCGTACGTTGACGGCCGGCGACAGCAGAAAGTCCAGGTACGCGAACTCCACGCCGATCATTCCCGCCTGCCGGTCCAGGTTCATCCCTGTCTTGCCATGCTCGAACTCGATCTCCGAATTAAAGAGGACTTGGTCCGTGAACCGGTAGCCCAAGTACATGACAATCCGCAGGGCATCCGCCGTCTTGGGGCCGTCCGAGACATTCTGGTAGATGAACTCCCCGTAGCCGGCTAGGGAGACGCCCCGCTTGGCCTGATAGACTCGCGAAGCCGAAGGCCCCAGGCCGTATCGCTGGGAAGACGGGAGCTCCGGCGGAGCGGCTGCCTCCCGCAAACGTTGGACCTCTTCGGTTAGGACGTCGATCCGATTCTCCAAGTCCTTCAGGGTGGTCGCGTCGGCCTTGGCGGTCCGGAGCTGTTCGACCTCTGCCCGAAGTCGCTCGAGCTCCCGGAAGAGGTCCTCGAGGCGGGTCTCTTCCGCCGACGAGGCCTTCGAGGCGGGTGCCGGTACCACAAACTTCAAAATT
>JANXAA010000120.1 GCA_025061865.1 Acidobacteriota bacterium
AGCAGACCGAGCTAGGCTACCCGACGCCCGTCCTCTTCCTCCGTATGCGATCCTTGACAACCGCGGACGCCTGGGAACGGGTCGAAATTCAAGCCCTGGCAGAGGCTGTCCTCCGGCTCGATCGGGAACGCCGTCGCTTGGAAACCCAAATGGGGGACCTCCGTCAGCGCCTCTTGGACCGGATGCGTCGCTATGGTCAAGACGTCATCGAAACGCCTTATGGCCGAGTCTACCGTGGCCAAGACCCCGACGGTACCGAGCGCCTGACGTTGGATGAGTGAATTCCGTCTTTAGGCGCTACAAACTTTAGTGGCGGGGACCCGACTGCCTACCTGCCCGTCCGCCACTTTCCCGAATCGCCGAATTCTTAGACAGCCGAGGGATTCCGCCATGCGGGTCGCATACGTGACCGAACAAGGCGTCGTCATTTACAAAAAAGGCCGCCGCCTCGGCGTCGCCCGTCACCGGCAGACGATCGCCACCCTGCGGCTGGCCCACCTCGACCAGGTCATCCTGTGGGGCCACATCCGGGTCACGCCGGGCGCCCTCGCCCTCTTGATGGACCACGGCGTCGACACGGTCTTCGTAAGCGCTCACGGCCGCTTCCGGGGTCGCCTTGTCGGACCCGCCTCTAAAAACATCTTTCTCCGGTGGGCACAGTTCCAGCGTGCCCAGCAGACAGCCTTTGCCCTGGACGTCGCCCGCCATATCGTAGGCGCCAAAATTCACAATTCTCGGACTCTTCTGCGCCACCGGCTTCGTCACCGACCCGAACATCCGGTCCTGACCGACGCCTTGGCTCAACTCCGAGCTATCAGCCACGCGGTCCCTCAGGCCGACACGCTGGACCGGCTCCGCGGCCTGGAAGGCGAAGCGGCGGCCGTCTACTTCCGGGCCCTGGGCGCCTGCCTGGACGAACCCTTCTTCCGGTTCGAACGCCGCACCCGCCGTCCGCCGGAGGACCCGACCAACGCCCTCCTGAGCCTGCTGTATACGCTTCTCCTCACGGCCGTCCTACACGCCTGCCACGTCGTCGGCTTGGACCCCTACCTGGGCCTGTTTCACCAGATGGGCTACGGCAAACCGTCCCTGGCCCTCGACCTGATGGAAGAATTCCGCCCCGTAATAGCCGACGCCCTGGCCTTGCGCCTCATCGAACGCCGGACCGTCCGACCCGATGATTTCCAGTCGCCTTCGCCGACTGAGGCGGAGACACCGCCGGATGCCCCACCCGCTGCCCGGCCCGTCTACCTGACAGCCGATGGCCTCAAAAAGGTCATCCAACTTTGGGAGGCTCGTCTTCAGGATGACGTCGTCGACCCCTCGACGGGCCACACTCTCACTTGGCGAGACCTCATCACGGAACAGGCCCGACGAATGGCCCGGGCTTTCCGCGACGAGGTCCCCTACACGCCCTTCCGATGGGGATAAACACGGGGGTTCCGATGCGCCAACCTCGCACGACGTACACGGCCCGGCATGCCTCCTCTAAGGCCCGTCCGCCCGCCGAATTCCCGAATTCCCCCACTCCCGAATAGGAGGTGCCTCATGCACGCCACGTGGTTCGTCGTCGTCAGCTATGACATCTCTGACGATAGCCGCCGAAATCAGGCCGCCCAGCTCCTGTTAGACTACGGCGTCCGAGTCCAACGAAGTGTCTACGAATGCCGCCTGGATACCGATACTTTCGTCCACATGAAGGCCCGCTTGGAAGCCCTCATCGACTGGGAAACCGATAGCGTGCGCTACTACTTCTTGTGTCGCCGGTGTGAGGACCGGACTGAAACCTCGGGTCAAGGCCGGCCCCCCATGGGTGAGCCGGCCTCCGTCGTCATCTGACTGCAGGACCCAGCAAGATCCCCCCAGCCCCGCTCGTCAGAGCGGAGTCCCCTGTCTTCGGTCTCTACCGGCAGCATCCCAGTCGACTCAGGCGCCCCGATATCGCCCCCGCCGATAGGAACTGTCCGGATGAACCCCGCCCCGGGATTCTGGCAAATACCGAACCCCGGGGTTACCTCTTCGGGACTCTAATAGACAGGGTCTTTTAAAAATGGTACCTCATGGGTTGCTTTTTTAGGGACACGTCTTGAGACGTCCCAGATGGGGATCCGGTCCATAAGCGATTCCAGGATGGAAGCCCCTCTAAAAACCCACCCATGGGGTTTACCCGTCTGCGTCGGGTCGCCGACCCCTTGCCGTCGATCGGCCTCCAGCCTATAATGAGAAAGATAGGTCTTTGAAAACCGAGACCCGCCGAAAGGGGATGGAAACAGGCGCCCGTCGCGCCGCCGCCGGCGGCGGAACCCAACTTTGAAAACCGAGACCCGCCGAAAGGGGATGGAAACTTTGTTTGAAACGGCTCTGCCCGACTACGTCTATTGGGGTCTTTGAAAACCGAGACCCGCTGAAAGGGGATGGAAACCGGCCGACTTAAACTTGTACGCGAGGTGGACACAATAGTCTTTGAAAACCGAGACCCGCTGAAAGGGGATGGAAACACATCTTGTTTCCCGACCATCACATGCCGGCCTGGGTGTCTTTGAAAACCGAGACCCGCTGAAAGGGGATGGAAACGGGGCATGGGCAGTTGGAAGTAGGGGCCCCCCTAAAACAAACTTTGAAAACCGAGACCCGCTGAAAGGGGATGGAAACTGTATGCCGTACCAGTAGACGGTAACGGCATACCCTTTGAAAACCGAGACCCGCTAAAAGGGGATGAAAACATTGCCGTCTGGGCGATGGCCTGGGGGTCGTCGTAGATGGCTTTGAAAATCGAGACCCGAAGAAAGGGGATGAAAAATCGAGGCCCCGCGTCAGAAAGTAGTAGAACAGGTCTTTAACTTTGAAGATCGAGACCCGCTAAGAGAGGAGAAAAATTTCTCCGCTTTTTCACTTCACAGGGTAAAAAATACCCCTGAAAGCCGAGACCCGCTAAGAGGGAATGAAAACGAAACGCGCAAGATCATTCACGGGTTTTGAAAACGCCCATAGCCCAGGCGGGTCTTGGCGCCGACGCCCATCGTTTGCAAGCCTGCTTTCAGTAGATTAGCCGCTTGCTCGAGGAGTCGAGGAGCTTTGTCCCCAGCCCGCAGGCGGTCACAGAGGATAATGAATCGGAAGGGTGTACGAGCGACCGTCAGAAAGACGACCGGGTTGGGAGATTCGGTGTCCAGGGCTTGGGGAGAAAGTCGGCGGTAGTATTCGGGATAATGCACGTTCATGACGTCCAGTTCGAACTTTGGCGGCTCTGTCGGGAAGGCGTCCAGGAATTCGACGAGGCCGGCTTGCTCCGTATGTCCGAAGAGGTCAAATATTTCCTGGCGTCTGCGTTGCAAGGTCTGGGAGACATTGGGCGGTAGAGGTACGTTCGCTTCGGGCTTTAAAAGCCACTCGTCGATGGCTTTCAGGCATGCGTGCCGGTCTTGATAGGACATCTCCTTGAAGGCGGGCCACGCGTCGATAGCCGATTGAAAAGTCTCTTCTACGATCCGCGCCCGTGCCAGTCCCTTTAGGGCCGAGGCCGGAATGTAGGGGAGGCCCGTCGGTCGATGCCAGACCATGGCGGTTTCCCACGTGGAAGTCGCGCCGAGGCCGACGACCATCCGGTGGGTCAGGCGCAGGTCAAAGCACTTTGCCTCCCAAGCCGCGCTTTGAGCTTGGTGGTAGATACTTTCCTGACGCTTTTGAATCCACTGAATCAATTCCCGAAAACGCTGACCCTGGCCATAGGCGTCGAGATAGCTTTTCCACAGGTGGGGCTTGAATTCCGAGAGTTTATGGCGGAGATCGAGGGGGACGATGCGTTCGAAGAAGAAGCCTGGGGATGCATTCCGGAAAGGCTCTTGCAGTCGTACTTCTCTAATGCGCCTTCTTTCTATCGAGACCTGGCCGGCAGGCGTCCTCGGTGAGAAAACCGTATGAAAGTGATACGTCTCGGAATCTTGTCTGGGGGGCTGTCTCCGGTGCATGGCTTACTCCTCGGCCGAACCTTGCAATTCAGCACTGGCGAACCGTTTGATCCATTCAGCCACGGCTAAGGCTTCCCGAGTCCACCGCCGGTATTCGACCGCCGACCTCCTATTCAGGATATCCTCTAAGAGGTCTTGCTGTTCACTCAAGAGGTGAATCTTGCGGAACCATTCCTGGAGGTCAGCATAAAGCTGGCCCCACTGTTCACCCTTATCCTTCATGAAGGCCAGGGTGGCGGCCAGGCCATTATTAATGATCATCGTCGGGAGCTTCGTCGCGTAACTCTTGTACCTTCCCTGTTCTTGTAAGTTTTCTCTTTGAAGTTTCACCCTTTCTAAGGCAAAATGGGCCATTTCTTGGGACCGGGTCCGGTAAGGGCTTCCCCGCATAGTTCACCTCCATCTATGAAGACTGGCCTGCGGGCTCCATCCACGTGATGCGGACAAGGCCCCGGCCGAGCGTTTCGTCCCCTCCGAGCTGAATGACCTGACCGTGAGTCAGGTCCTTGAGAAGCTGAATGCCGTCTTCAGGCCGGAGCGGCTTTGGCAGATTTTTAGGCGTGCGAGGGACCTCGACGTCCAATACGCTCCAGAAGACGGTTTCCGACGGGATCATCTCTTCAGACCACAGGGCGCCTTGGGCCACCGTACCCGTGGCGTGGTCGATGCGAATCCGCGTGACGATTTCGGTCGCTATCTGGACGAGGTCCGTAAAGACGTCGTCGTGCACGAGGACGATATGGGAGGGCATCCATGCTCGGAAAGGGTTGTCGGGACTTAAAGAATTTTGAATGACATTTGCGACAGTCTGAAGGGCGTTGGACTTTTGGTTATCGTTCAGGACCGTAAAGGCAAAGTCCTCCAGGACGACCTTGCGAGCCTGGTCCAGCGGGACGACGACCTGGCAACTGGGAGAGACCACGACCTGCGCTTGATCGGTAAGATCTAGGGCTTGAGCGGCGTCCTCTAGGTCTTTCCTATCGGCCCGCTTCATGTCCCGCACCAGACGTTTCAAGACGACCGGGGCCGTGACCCAGGCAAAGACGCCCGTCAGACTCCGGACCGGGAAGAGGGCGATCCGAGCGTCCGTGATGCTGATAGCGCCCGCGAAGTCCGAGGCCTGCGTCGGACCCTTCAATTCCTCGAGGTCTGGACCGGGTCCGAACAGAGCGGCCACGGTGTCTGCGTTCCAGCCATCCTGATTCGCTTTGGCTTTTCGGAGGGCCATCCATCGGAGGACCCCCTTTAGGGAGGAAGACTGAATGATAGGGAATCCCGTAATCCGTTCCCGTTGGACTGGGAGGTCTACGTAGGACACCCGAGACCCGCTGCCTGGATGCAGTGGGGCCTCAGCGTAAAGCCATAATAGGTGCGGCATATAGAACCTCCTAGGTCAGTGGGGTGAAGGGGTTGCGAAGGGAAAAGGTACGGCCCAACCGTACCCCAGGGTCGGCATGTCCCCGACGGCCATCCAGCCGGTTCCGGAAATCGGCTGGTCGGCCTGCAGGACCAGGACCGAACCGGCTGGTAGGAGTCGACGGGGGGGCTTAGGGGCATTCCGCACATAGTCCCACCCGACGTGAACCGACGGCCCCGAGGCCCGTACCAGGGCCTGGATCCGGGCTGTCGACGGGGCATCCCGAGGCCCTATATAGAAGGGAATTTGACTGGGGTCCTCGACGACGGCGGGGGTCAGGAGCCACAAGCCCAGAGAATCCGACGCGACCACTACTTTCGCAAGGCGCGCCAGTTCCTCGGTCACAGACTCGGGGGCCCGTCGCAGGAAAGCGAGACGACGTTCGCCACCCAGACGAAGGGTCGCTTCAGGAGTACTTTGGAAGTGTTCGACCAGCTTTGACCATTCGGATTCTGGCCAGGTCCACCGCTGGAGGCCGACCAAGAGAGCGATACCGAGCCGGAGGCGGACATAGTTGACCCAGTAAAAGGCCCCGCCTTGCGGGTGGACGACGTTGCGACTGCTGTCCATACGAATCCCTGGACGCGCCTCAAATTCATAGAAGTCCGAAGCCCGACGAATGACGGCAGACGAGAGAGTCTTGCCATTCTGCCACGCCCAGAAGTCAGCCCAGGTTATCCAGCCGGTCAACGGTTCAGCCTTGTCGAGATAGGCGGTCCAGAAAAGGACGGAGCTCGGAGGCTGTGGGGCTGCGTCGACCCAATTCGGCCAGGAACGAGGCTCCAAGCGAACGGCGGCATCCTTTCTATCTGGGGGTCTCAAGAGGTCGGCCGGCGCGGGAACATAGACGGTCGGCGAATCTGGATTCTCGACGATCAGGGGGCCCAGGAAGCGGATGGGAGAGGTGTCCGCCGTGCCCAGGTTTGCGAAGGACCCATCGTAAAGGGCATGGCCGATGTAAGTCCGCAGGGCCCCGGCGACCGTAGCGGGCAGGGGCGGGAACCGACTTTGGGCGAACCCGCCCTCGGCGGGGCTAAAGGGCCGAGCGTCCCGGAACAGCCACACGTCGGCCGGTTCGATGAGGAGCCAAAGGGTCTCCGTCATGGGGAAGGCCCTCCTTACGGCCATATGATTTTGATTTTAGGTTTAAAAGAGGATAAAAATTGTTTTAAATTTTCATTGTAGTTATTTATTCGAGAACCGCTGAATTGCCGTATTACTTCATCCGGCACTTTCAATACGGTCAGAATACAGGGGCCTTCTGGGCGGAGGGGCTTGATGATGAGGGGAGAAGCATGACGGGTGGGCCAATTCTTTCCACTGGGCTCACGGGGG
>JANXAA010000121.1 GCA_025061865.1 Acidobacteriota bacterium
AACGAACGTTGAACAGCCCTGGGACTATCGACCCCTTGCCGTTCGCCATTCGTCCTTTGAAGAAGAAGCCGCCCGGTGGCCCGTGACCGTCCAGGTCGTAGCGACCGACCCGCAGGGTCGCCGGGCCGAAAAGACCGTCTATCTCTGGCAATCCGCCGGTGAGGAGGCCCTCCTGCTCCGGACCGACCGGGCCGTAGCTCGGGTCGGCGACGTCCTCGGCCTCGATATCCTGGCGACGCCGGCTCGGTCGACCTTCGCCTTCGTCGATGCCATCGTCCACGGGCAGACCGTCCTGACAAAGACTGTGGACCTGCCGGACGGGCGGGGCCGTTGGACCCTGCCCCTGACGCCCGAACTGGCTGGGACGCTCGTCCTGAATGCGTATCGCATCACGGCCGGCGGGGACATCGTCCGAGATACCCGGGTCGTGTTCGTCGAACCCGCCAATGATCTACGCCTGAACGTCACAGCCGACAAGACCACCTACCGGCCCGGCGAGCCAGCCCGGGTCCGCCTGGCTGTAACGGACCCGGCCGGACGGCCGACCGTCGCCGCTTTGGGCCTGACGGTCATCGACGAAAGCGTGTTCGCCCTGGCGGAGCTTCAGCCCGGCCTAGAGCGTCTCTACTTTGCCTTAGAGGAGGAACTTCTGAAGCCCCGCTATGAAGTCCACGGCTGGGACCTCCGACCCCTGTTGCTCTCTCCGGAAGGCCCGGCCTCCGGTCCTTCCCAGGGCCTAGGACCCGGCACCCGGGACCGGGTCGTTCGCGTCCTTCTGGCGGCCACGGCCCCGACGCCGACCTATACGCTGCGGGTCAGCACTTACGATCAGAGGAAGCGTCAGGTCGAGGCCCGGTGGCGGCAAGGGATGGAGGCGGCCGCTGAGAAAGTCTGGAAGGCCTTGAAGGCCTACCGGCGTGCCAAGGGTCGGTACCCTTCGGTCGAAACGGCCCTGCTGGAACTGGTCGCGGCCGGCTTCCTGACGTCGGCCGACATCCGGGACCCCCTGGGCCATCCCTATCGGATTCGGATTCCGTATACATATAAAGATTTTTCCCATGGATTTTATATTATCAGTGCCGGATTTGACGGTCGATTTGACACGGCCGACGACCTGGAGACCCACGGCGGGGACATCGCCGTCTTCCTCAGAGCCTTCGGAGCGGACAGGGAGGAGGCCATCGCGGCAGCGCCGACCGCCGCCGTCCCAAGCGCCCAAGCGCCCTCAGCCCCGAGCCGTGAGGTCCGCATCCGCCAGTTTTTCCCCGAGACACTCTTTGTTCAGCCCCAACTCATCACGAACGAGCAGGGCCGGGCTGAAGTCGATATCCCCTTAGCCGACAGCATCACGACTTGGCGACTCACCGCCTTGGCCAGCTCGGCTGTCGGTCAGGTCGGCTCGACGACAGCACCCATTCGAGTCTTCCAGGCCTTCTTCGTGGACATCGACCTACCCGTGGCCTTCACCCAGGGCGATGAGGTCGCCCTGCCGGTCGCCGTGTACAACTACCTGGACCGATCCCAAAGGGTCCGGCTCCGTCTGGACCCGGGTGAGGGCTTTGACCTCCAGGACGTGGCCGAGAAGGTTGTGACTGTCCAGGCCCATGAAGTCACGGCTGTCCGTTTCCGCTTGCGGGCGGCCCGGCTGGGTACCCATGCCGTCACCATTCATGCCCACGGTGAGGCGATGAGCGATGCGGTCCGTCGGACTGTGACGGTCTGGCCTGACGGGAAGGAGGTCTGGCAGACGCTCAGCGACGCCCTGACGGGTCCGGCTGACCGTTCCTTGAAGGTTCGATTTCCCGCCGATTCCATCGAGGGTGCTCATACCCTGTGGGTCCGGGTCTACCCGAGTGCCTTCACGCAGGTCCTGGACGGCCTGGAGAACCTACTCCGACTTCCTTTCGGGTGCTTTGAGCAGACCTCGAGCGTGACCTATCCGAACGTCCTGGTCCTGAGCTATCTCCGGCACACGGGCCAGGCCCAGCCCGAGACGGAAATGAAGGCCCGCCACTTTATCACGATCGGCTACCAACGGCTTCTGACCTTTGAGGTCCCGGGCGGTGGCTTTAGCTGGTTTGGCGCCCCCCCAGCCCATCAGGTCCTGACGGCTTACGGCCTGTTGGAGTTTGCGGACATGCGGCGGGTCCACGACGTCGACCCGGCCTTGCTAGACCGGACGGTCCAATGGCTCGTCGGTAAGCAACAACCGGATGGTTCGTGGGAACCCGACCGAGAGGGTATTCAGGAAGGGGCCGTCAATCGTCAGAGGGACCGCCTTCGGACGACCGCCTATATCAGTTGGGCCCTCAGCGAGGTCGGCGTCCGGGATGTCGAGCCGGCTCGAGCGGCCCTTCAGAAGGCCGTTCGGTATCTCCAAAAGCACGTCGATGAGGCCGACGACGGCTACGCCTTGGCCGTGACGCTCAATGCCCTCTTAGGGGCTCGGGCCAATGGCCTTTCGGTCGACGCTCCGTTCATCGACCGGGTCGCCCGCAAGCTTGCCGGCCTGGCCCGGGAGGCCCCCGACGTCGCTTTTTGGGAGAGTCGAGGCGAAACCCCCTTCTGCGGACGCGGGACGAGCGGCGACTTGGAGACGACCGCCCTGGCCGCTTACGCCCTCCTACGTCATGGGATTCATCTCGCTCTGACGCATAAGGCCTTGACATACCTGGTCCGTAATAAGGACGCTTTCGGGACCTGGCAAACGACCCAAGCGACGATTTGGGCCCTCAAGGCGTTCCTGGCGGCCATGGAGCAGCAGGGCACCGGCGCCGCCGACGGGACGCTCCTCGTTTGGGTGAACGGTCAGCGAGTCGCCGAATGGCGGCTCACGCCCGATACGGCCGATGTCGTCCGGACCGTCGATGCGTCCCGGTCGGTCCGCAAGGGCGACAACGATGTCGTCCTTAGCTTTCGGGGTCAGGGCAACCTTCTCTACCAAGTGAGCTCCCGCTTTTATCTCCCGTGGGGCTCCGTCCCCCCGCCGCCCGAGGAGCCTATTCAAGTTCAGGTTCGTTACGACCGTTCTGAACTGCAGACCCGTGAGACCGTCACCTGTCAGGTACGGGTGACGAACCGTCGGCCGATGGCGGCCCAGATGGTCATCGTCGACATCGGCATCCCACCTGGCTTCGAGGTCCTGACCGATGACCTGACGGCCCTCGTCGAGCATGAGCGTATCCAAAAGTTCGATTTGACACCCCGGCAGGTCATCTTTTACCTGGACCGCATAGAAGGTCGCCAAACCGTCGCGTGGCAGTTTCGCCTGCGGGCGAAGCTACCCGTCCGGGCGAAGACGGGACCGACGGTCGTCTACGAGTACTACGCTCCCCAAGAGCGAGGTGTGGCGGCGCCTGTACGGCTGGCTGTAAGACCCGTAGGTCAGTCAAGCAGGGAAGAGTAGGTGGGCAGGTCGGCGGATGGGCAGGAGTCCGTGGTCTTGTCTTTCGGGACCGGGTGCCTGACACCTGTAAAGGGTCCAGCCCGTTCCATTCCCCAAATGCACGAGCTGGGTCAGGATATCCGGTAGGCGACCTGGCGGGCCTGGCGGATGCAGTCAGACAGGCCGACGCCTCGGTAGCCGGCCCCGGCGACGTGGAGGCCCGGATAGCGGGCGATGGCCTGTTCGACGGTTTCGACCCACTTCAGGTGACCGACGGTATACTGGGGCAGCCCGTCGGTCCACCGTTGGACCCAGACCCGGTGCGGGACGGCCGGTACATCGACGAGCTCCATGAGTTCCTGCCAGACGGTCCGGGTCAGGGTTTCATCGTCCATCTCCATCCAGGGCGTCGGTGTAGAGCCCGTTAGGAAAACCCGGACCAGATTCCAACCCGTCGGAGCCCGACCTGGCCACTTCTGGGAAAGCCACGTACAGGCCGTGATCCACCGTCGTTCGGCTCGGGGAACGAGGAAACCGGTCCCGAGCCAATCCCAGGTCCCTGGCCAGGCATAGGCGATGACGGCTACAGGTTCCGAAACGGCCTGGCCTAACAGGTCGGCCACGTCGGGGGCGGCTTCTCGCAGGAGCCGGGCGGCCACCCGGGGCGAGACGGCCAAGACGAGGTGGCGGGCTTGCCATCGTTCCCGACCAGCCGTCTCGACGACCCATCCCGCCTCTGACCGGTAGGCCCCCTCGACGGGGACACCCGTCCGAGCCTCGACGGAACCGAAGCGTTCTCGAAGACGTTGGACCAAGCCGACGAGACCGCCCCGAAGGGACCGAAACGGCGTTTCCGGCATCCCGGAGGGCTTCGGCCGGGACCGGAGGAGCGACCGCAAGGATTCAGTCCGTCGGGTCGTGACTTGGGGCAGGGTCGCCCGCAGGCTCAAGCGATCGATGTCCCCACCGTATACGCCGGCCAGGAGAGGTTCGACGACCCACGTCGTGAACTCGGTGCCCGCCCAGCGGCGGAAGGTCGGACCGACAGGGGCGTCGGCGTCCGGCGGGACCGGATGAAGGAACGCTTGAAAGGGGAGTCCGGCGGCCCGCAGGCGACCCCGCCAGGAGACCCATCGGATGTCCCGTAGGCGGACCTGGCCTGGGACTAAGGCGAATAGACCCGAGGGGATCGGGTAGAAACGCCGGGCGCGTATGACGTAAGCCGGTAGAGTTCGGGCGGGTATGACTTCATTGGCCAGACCGAGCTCCGTGCACAGGGCCAGGGCCTCTGGCTTCAGCGTGACCATAGCGTCGGGGCCCATCTCGACGACAAAGCCATCCTCGATGAGAGTGCAGATCTTCCCGCCCAGGCGGTCCTCGGCCTCGACGAGGACGCCTTGGAGTCCCCGCAAGCTCAGTTCATAAGCGACCGTCAGACCCGTGATGCCGCCGCCGACGATGATGCCATCCAACATGGTGTCAGGTCCCGGGTGCTGGGTCCCAGTAACATAAGGATCTCAGACTAAAGACCCCAGACTCCGGACTCACCTCAGCCCATGAGATCTCCCTCTCCTCCCTGCCCGTTTATCCGACGGCCTATCTGCCCACTTGCCCATCTGCCGACCTGCCGAACTCCCGAACGGCTGCATGGCCGACCCGCCGGATAGCCCTGCCATTCCGGAGGAGAGCGCCATTGCAGGTCAGGGCGACCCCGGCACCCAGGGCGATCCCGGCCGTCAGGCTCCAGAAGTGGGCGACGGTCCCGGCCAGCAGCGCACCGAAGGGGGTCAACCCGAAGAACATAAGCGTGTAAATGCTCATGACCCGGCCCCGCAGGGCATCTGGAACGTACGACTGGATCAGGGTGTTCACCGTGGCGAACTGAACGACGAAAGTAAATCCTACGACAAATAGGATGGCCATCGCCAAGGCCGCCTGTCGGGCCAGGGCTAACGTCAGCAGGGCGGCCGGGAATCCAAGCGCTCCGACGGCCAGCCATCGACTTCGGTCGGTTAAGCGGCTTCCGGCGGCTACAGTCAGGGCCCCTACGAGGGCCCCCAGGCCGACAGTCGTATGCAGCAGGCCGAAGCCGACGACCTGCAAGCGGAGGGCCTCGACGGCGTATGCCGGTAGGAGCGTGATATAAGAGGCCCCGAACATCGACGAGACACCGGCCATCAGGATGAGGTCTCGGATGAAAGGGTCAGACCAGGCGTATCGCACACCCTCGACCAGTTGACGATGCCACGGCTCCCTGACGTTCCCATGCCCGTTCGGATACACGTACGGGGGTGTCATCGCCAGCAGGGCTCCGATGACGGCCAGGAAGCTCAGCCCGTTCAGGGTAAAGCACCAGAAGGCCCCCAAACTCGCCAAGATGAGGCCTCCCAAGGCCGGGCCGACGACACGCGAGAGATTGAACATCAGGGAATTCAGGGCAATGGCATTCATCAGCGTGCGTCGGTCACCTTCGACGAGTTCGGCGACCATCGCATGGCGGGTCGGTGCATCAAAGGAGTTCGCGATGCCCAACCAGACGGCCAGCCCGATCAGATGCCAGGACTGAAGAGCCCGTAGGGCGACCAGAAGGGCCAGCGTAAAGGCCTGGAGCATCATGACGGCTTGGACGACGACCAGCAGACGTCGACGGGGGACTCGGTCGGCGACGACGCCGGCCGGGAGCATCAGTAGAAGCGTCGGGACCGTCCCGGCGAAGGCCAGCCATCCGAGGGCGATCTTCGAGTGCGTCATCTGATACATCAGCCAGCTTTGAGCGACACTCTGGAGCCATGTGCCCATCAGGGAAAAAGACTGGCCGATGAACCAGAGGCGATAGTTGCGGTACCGCAAGGCCGAAAACGTCGTGCCCAAGTAATCCTGGAGTTTCCGATACGGGGACGCGCTTTCCATCGATGTCTCGCCGGTACGCAGCGATCTATCCGAGAGAAAGAGAGGAAAGACCTTAAAGCTTGCATGCGACGGGCTTGGATCATATTCTGTCCGACGTGCTGTCCCGTCAAGTTACGTGTTTGTCGCCGTCACCAGTGACGCCAGGACAAGGGTCGCCGGCATGACGGGCTGGCCCCTGGGCTAACGCCAGCCTGAGTGATGGCGTTCTGAAGTGGCCTGTACGGGTGGGTCGTTTCCAAAAAGCGCGTATCGGATTGGCATCGGGCATCTCTATGTCCCTAAGATTCAGACGGATTCGATGGATGCGACCTGAGACGCATGTCTGGGAATCGGATGCGCCCGAGACGACCGAGCGGCTGGCCGCCGAGCTGGCCAGCCGGCTAGAGGGTTCGGAGAATCTCCTCCTGA
>JANXAA010000122.1 GCA_025061865.1 Acidobacteriota bacterium
GCCGGATTCCCGAAAGTACACCAGATTCGACGTAGAGGCCGTCACCCCGTGGGTGAATTCGTGGACGATGACGTCCAAACCTGCCGTGAGGGGGTAGGTGAGTCCGGGAATCCCATCCCCGTAAACGATGAGACCAGCGGTCGGGAAGAATGCATCGGTAAAGAAGGCATTCAAATAATCCCTACAGTAGTGAACGACTTGGACGATCGGTATCCACTGATTGTCCATTCCATTTCGACGGAATGCCCGGAAATAAAAGTCGTTGGCCCAGCCGAGCCGGCCATGGGCGTCTACCTCGACTGGGTCCGACCATTCCCGAGTCCGACTCTGACCTACACGGTCGTCCCGGAGGCATGAGTTGTTGGGACAGCACTCGTTCCGGTCGTTAAACGTGACGATAGCGTAAGGGCCGTCCAGCGTGCCCTTCGAGGGACGCCATACGTCAGCCAGGGCGAAGGTTCCACCGAAGGAGATGATGGGAAGTTTCAGGGGGTACCAATGGCCCTGACCGTAGCCGATCTCTCCGACCTGCGGATACGTCCGGTCCAGCCGACCGATGATCTCACCCGTCGATGCGTCGACAAAATACCGATAAGCCCAAAACTGTTCTGTGATCACATCGACCTGGTAGGCCAGGTAAAAGTGTTGGGGTTCGTCGAGCGGCCAGGGCAAGATGACCCGCGTCACGCGGGGGTCTGTCGGGACGGTCACGGCCCCCCGGCCAGGCACGCCGATGCGGAGACCCTCTCGGGCCATCGCTTGCCGGGTCGCCCGGAGGTTCTCCTCGGCAGCGGCGATGGCCTGCGCTTCGGAGACCGAGGGGATCAAGACGGGGAGTTGAAGGTTTTCGAAGAATTGACCGTTGATCCAAGCCAAGCGGTCGTCTTTCCAGTGGCGGAAGACCTGGCCTCCGAAGACGGGGTAACCCTGATAGTACTGCTGGAAACGCTCGTGACGAAGGCCCTGGAGTGAATTTTCTGTCGCCAGGAGCCGTAATTCCCCGACCAGGATTTTCTGACGCAGCCAGGCGTCCCGGGTGACTACCTCGGAAGGACTTAGGGCAAAGAAACTTCCGAACCGTGAGTAGTCAGTCGTGAGTGGTGAGGAATGGAGAGTTGGAAGCCCATCACTTGGAACACGGCGTTCTCCCGGCCGGCCGGCACCAGCAATCAGGAGCACCCCCAAGATCGTCCACCCGATCCGTACTGGTCGCATCCGTCGCCTCCTGTCGGGCTAGTTTAGCATTGAACCATTTTATTATCGTGATCCCTAACCCGCTGGTTGCGAAGAGACCTCAAAGACGACCTGTCCACCGACGATCGTCCGGACGGCCCGGCCCCGGAAGGTCCACCCATCAAAGGGGCTATTGCGGCTCCGAGAGAAGCTTTCTGCGACCCGATACGTCCACGCCTGGTCTGGGTCGATCAGGGTTAGGTCGGCTGGCCGACCCGGGGCGACGGTCGGGGTCGGGAGCCGCAAAATCCGGGCGGGTCCGACGGTGAAAAGCTCGACCATGCGGCGAAGGCTCAGCCGACCGGTGTGCACGAGCCGGTCTAGGGCCAGGGCGACGGCCGTCTCGAGGCCGATGACGCCAAAGGCGGCCAAGTCGAACTCGACCCGCTTGTCGTCGAGACGATGGGGGGCGTGGTCGCTGGCGATGGCGTCGATCGTCCCGTCGGCCAGGCCCTCGACGACGGCCGTCACGTCGTCGTCAGTCCGGAGGGGCGGGTTCATCTTGAGGTTTGTATCGTAGGGCCGTTCGTAGACGGCCCGGTCCGATAGGGTAAAGTGATGGGGCGTCGCTTCGGCCGTCACGGGGAGGCCCTTCTGCTTGGCCCAGCGGATGAGCTCGACGGCCGCCCGCGTGCTCACGTGGGCGACGTGAACGGGCGCCTCCGTCAGTCGGGCCAAGAAAATATCCCGGGCGACGGCAATGGCTTCGGCCTCGGCGGGGATGCCCGGCAGGCCTAAAAGTGATGAGTAATAACCCTCGTTCATCGCACCGCCCTGCGTCAGGTCGGGGTCTTCACAGTGGTCGATGAGGACCCGGTCGGTCATACGGCTATATTCCAGGGCACATCGCAAGACCTGGGTCGAACGAATAGGTCGTCCATCGTCGCTAAAGGCGACAGCTCCGGCGTCGACTAATTCTCCCATTTCAGTCAGCTCTTCCCCTCGCAGACCCCGGGTGACAGCCGCGACGGGGTAGACCCGGACGATGCCGACGGTCCGAGCCCGCTCAAGGATCCACTGGGTCACGGCGGCCGTGTCATTGACGGGGGTCGTATTCGCCATACAAGCGACAGCCGTGAAGCCCCCGGCGGCCGCCGCCCGGGTCCCCGTCTCGATCGTCTCCTTATCCTCTTCACCGGGCTCCCGAAGGTGGACATGCATGTCGATGAAACCCGGGGCGACGATGAGACCTCGGGCTTCCAGGGTTTTCGCTTCGGGAAAAGTCGGAAGTCGCGGCGCGACCTCCCGGATGACGCCATCCTCAATGAGGATGTCCCGGAAGTCGTCCAAGCCCTGGGTCGGGTCGACGACCCGACCCTCACGAATCAGAAGCCGCTCAGTCATGGCGGACACTCGGTGGGCAAGTATTGGGCGTGGGAAAAATTGTGAATGGCCGATTGCGAACCAGCGCTCTGTCAAACCGAGTCTTTGGGATTGAGCGTCAGGGGGTAGGGTTTTCCTTGACCCCCCAATCCCCAACACCCAGGGCCTAACGACCCAAAGATTCAACAAGTGGACAAGGCGCTACTTCTATGGCACCGTCGCTCCACCCAGCAGGAGGTATAGGACGGCCATCCGGACAGCGATGCCGTTAGAGACCTGGTAGAGGATGACTGAATCGGGCCCGTCGGCGACCTCGCTTTCGATCTCGATACCCCGGTTCATCGGCCCTGGGTGCATGATGAGGACGCCCGCCTTGGCATACTTCAGGCGCTCCCGGGTCAGGCCATATCGCTGGAAGTACTCCCGGATGGAAGGAAAGCGCAGGCTGACGTGGCGTTCGAGTTGTAGCCGCAGGACTATAATGACGTCGGCCCCCTCGAGGGCCTCCTCGAGACGGTACGTCACGCGAACGGGCCACTGGCGGAATACCGGTGGCAGGAGCGTCGGTGGCCCACAGACCCAGACTTCACTTCCCACCTTGTGCCAAAGGAAGATGTTGGACCGGGCGACCCGGCTGTGGAGGATGTCGCCGACGATGGCGACCTTCAGGCCGTCCAGACGGCCGAGTCGCTCCCGGACTGTCATGGCGTCCAGCAAGGCCTGGGTCGGGTGCTCGTGACTGCCGTCGCCGGCGTTGATGACGCAGGCGTCGATGTAGTTTGTGATGAAGTAAGGTGCACCGGCGCTCCGATGCCGGACGACGATGGCGTCGGGGGCCATCGCCTGGAGATTCAGGACCGTGTCGAGAAACGTTTCGCCCTTGGAGACGCTACTGGTCGAGACGGCGAAACTGACAGTGTCGGCACTCAGACGCTTGGCGGCGATCTCGAAAGACGTCCGAGTCCGGGTCGAGGGCTCGAAAAATAAGAGGACGACCGTCTTGCCCCGAAGGGCTGGGACCTTCTTGACGTCCCGCTGGGAGACCTCCTTCATGGCGGCGGCGACGTCCAGGACTGTCAGGATCTCTTCCCGACTCAGAGGCTCGATGGCCAGCAGATGCCGCCGATGCCACCGACCTGGGCTCGTCATGTCCGAAGCCGGTTCGGTCCTACCCGTCATACCAGAGCCTCGAAGTTCAGGGGTTCGGTCCGCCGGGTGACGACGACGCCGTCCCGGCCGTCGATTTCCCGGAGAAGGACGTGGACGATCTCGTCGAGTTCGGTCGCCACCCACTGACCGACGACGTCTGGCTGGATGGGAAGTTCCCGGTGGCCCCGGTCGATAAAGACAAAGAGTCGGACCGTCCGGGGCCGGCCATAATCGATGAGCTCGTCCAGGGCCGCCCGGATGGTCCGGCCCGTAAACAGGACGTCATCGACGAGAAAAACAGGGCGGTCCGTGACCCGGAAAGGAAGTTCCGTCTTACGGACGAGGGGAGCTGGCCCGATTTGGGTCAAATCGTCCCGGTACAGGGTGATGTCCAAGGCGCCTAAGGGGAGGGTCACACCCGCGACGTCCCGAAGGCGGGCCTGAAGACGTTGGGCCAGGGGGAGGCCCCGGGTCCGGATACCGACCATGACGGCGTGAGCGATCTCCCGGTTAAATTTCTCGACAATCTCATGGGCTATCCGGGCGAGCGTCCTTTCCATGTCATCGGCAGTCATGATAATGCGCATCGGTGGACCCTCGGGATCGATGTCGGATGGAAGACCCCGCCCCGGCGTCTCGGCCCTGCTACCGAGACCTGTCCTCCCCTTTGAGGACTATTACCTGAAAAAGGCGAGGCGCATCCCCCGTAGAGCCACTAAATGGCCAGCCCAGAAGATGAACATCCAACGGATGAGGTAGCCTTCAGCTCAGCGATCTCCTGGCGGAGCTGAGCCGTCTCTTCCGCCAACCGCCGTTCGAATCGGTGTTCCAAAGACGTGATGCGCTCATGGACTTTACTGATTACCTCGGTCAGGCGACGTTCAAAGGTCTGCTCCAGGGACGGGATGCGTTCGCTTACCTGGCTCATCTCCTCCGTCAGCCGTCGTTCAAAGCGTTCCACGACCACGGCAAACACGGCAGTTCGGGTCTGGTCAATGACTGTATTCATGAGGTCCGCCAGGGGTCCGAACCTTCATCCCCCCGCCGGTCCCGGGAAGCGCCTTCGGGTCGTGATGACTGGCATCGTTCTCTTCCGGAGTCTATCTTTTTACCCGAAATCATACATCAATTCCCTCCCTTAGCCAAGAAGAATCCCAACCAAGAAGCATCCCTGACCGTAGGTCGAGGCTGATCGATGCTGACGGTCTGTCACTGGCCCGGACCTCTACGGGGGACTTTGTTGCTTATAGGGACCCTGAGCGGAATCTCGGGTTTCGGAGCGGCGCCCATGTCCGGGAAGAAGCCTCTGGACATGAAGACGATCCTGTCTTGGAACCTGCCGATGGAGGTCGCCCTATCGCCGGATACCAAGTATGTCGCCGTCGTCGTCCGGACGACGGACTGGGACAAGAGCCGCTATCGCTACGAGCTTCGCCTCTTGAGCGTCTCCGACGGGACGTCGCGTCTGCTCCTCCCGCCTGGGAAGGACATCCGCCATCTCCAATGGCGTCCCGACGGCCGGGCCCTGGCCTTTATCACGGACCGGCCGGGCTGGACCGAATCGGAGGACGCAGCCAAGGACGAAAAGGAGACCTTTCCCCAGGTATGGGTCTGGGAGACTGACGGGGGCTTGCCGCAACCCGTGACGGACCTCCCCCGGGGGGCCCGGGCCTTTCGATGGACCCTGGACAGCCAGGCCCTCATCGTCTTGACGGAGTATCCGAAGCCGGCCGCCGAAAAGGAATACGAGCAGTACCGGAAGAAGCGGAAGCTCGACGAAGAGGTCGTCGACCGGGAGAAATATCGCCGGGCCTTTGTCCGAGTGACCCTTCAGGGGACGCCGGCTCGGCCGACGCCGGAATGGCTCTACGTCGGCGACTTCGGCATCGAGGCCTTCGACGTCCACCCCCGGGCGCCTTGGCTTGTATTCTCGACCAACTATACGGGCAAGCCCGACGACGCCATGAAGTTCGACCTCTGGCTCTTAGACATCCCCGCCGGTGTGGCCCGTCTCTTGACGGACGCTCCGGGCTTTGAGCTCCGCCCTCGCTTTTCCCCCGACGGTACGAAGCTGGCCTTCCTGACCTTATGGGACCCCAAGTATAGCTACGCCCGGACCGACGTCGTCGTTTTGACAGCCGATTGGGCGCGTCTGGACCGACCCGTCCCCCGGGAGCAATGGCAGTTCGTCAGTGCCGTCACCGACGCCGAGGTCCGGGACTTCCGATGGCTTGGCGATGACCGACTGGCGGTCCAGGCCGAGAAGGGCGTCTGGGAGCAGGTCTTGGAAGTCGGGTCGGGCGTCTCGTCTTATAGGGTCCTCCTGGGTGGCCCACGGGTCGTACAGGCCTTCGACGTTGTCCCGACGAGGCCGGACCCCTGGGTCGCCGTCTGGGAAAACGCCGAGACGCTCCCCGATGTGTGGATCCTTTCAGCGAAGGGCGAGCCCCGGCGGCTGACGGACCTGAATCCAGAATTCCGCGACTACGCCCTGGCCCCCCAGCGGGTCATCCGCTGGACGAGCCCAGACGGAACGACCGTCGAGGGCATCTTCGTCGAGCCCCTCAACCCTCCGCCGCCGGGCCAGAAGCCGCCTCTGCTCGTCGCCGTTCACGGGGGTCCTAACGCTCGAGTCGCCAACACTCTTCGGCAGTATCTGTACTTTCAGTTCTTTGCGGCCCACGGCTACGCCGTCTTAGCCCCCAACTTCCGGGGAAGCTCGGGTTACGGCCATGCCTTCGCCGTCGCCAACTTCAAAGACCTCGGTGGCGGCGACTTCCAGGACATCATGGCCGGGGTCGACTATGTCATCGCCCAGGGCTGGGCCGACTCTGAACGCATGGGTATCCTGGGGGGAAGCTACGGTGGCTATATGACCAACTGGGCCATTACACAGACGAACCGCTTTAAGGCGGCCGTCTCGATGTTCGGCATCTTCAACTTCATCACGGACTTCAGCAATTCCTATCTCCCGAGTT
>JANXAA010000123.1 GCA_025061865.1 Acidobacteriota bacterium
GTGGCCGAGACGATCGACTACCTGGAATTCTATGGGCGGGAGATGCTCCGCTACGGGGCCCCCCAGCCCCTGACGCCCTTCCCTGGCGAGGTCAATGAGTACCACTATATCCCCCTCGGCGCTGGGGCCGTCATCCCGCCGTGGAACTTCCCGATGGCCATCCTGGGGGGGATGACGACGGCGGCCGTCGTCACAGGGAACACGGTCGTCCTGAAGCCATCCAGCGACTCGCCCACCGTCGGATACCATTACGTACGGCTCATGCAGGAGGCTGGCCTCCCGCCGGGTGTCATCAACTTCGTGACGGGCTCCGGTGGGGCCATCGGCGACTACTTGGTGACCCATCCCCGGACGCGCTTCATCGCCTTCACGGGCTCGATGGAGGTCGGGTGCCGGATTTACGAGTTGGCCGCCAAGGTCCAGCCGGGCCAGATCTGGCTCAAGCGGGTCATCGCCGAAATGGGGGGCAAGGACGCCATCATCGTCGACCGGGAGGTCCCCGATATGGAGGAAGCCGTCCGGGCCGTCGTCGTGTCGGCCTTCGGCTTCCAGGGTCAGAAGTGCTCAGCCTGTTCCCGGCTTATCCTCGATGCGGCCATCTACGACGAATTCCTCCGGCGGCTCGTCGCCCAGGTCGAGGCTATCGAGGTCGGGCCGGCCCGGGACAACTACTTCATGGGGCCGGTCATCAATGCGGCTGCCGAGAAGAAGATTTTGGAGTACATCGAGGTCGGCAAGAAGGAGGGTCGTCTCGTCGCCGGTGGTCGGAAGGCTGAAGGGCATGGTTACTTCATCCGGCCGACGGTCTTGACGGACATCGACTCGAAGGCCCGCATCGCCCAGGAGGAGATTTTCGGTCCCGTCCTGGCCGTCCTAAAGGCTCGAGACTTTGATCACGCCCTGGAAATCGCCAACGACACGATTTATGGCCTGACGGGATCGGTCTTTACCCGCAACCGAGAGAAGATCCAGAAGGCCAAGCGGTACTTCCACTGCGGGAACCTATACATTAACCGCAAGTGCACGGGGGCCCTGGTCGACGTCCACCCCTTCGGCGGCTTCCACATGTCGGGGACCGATGCGAAGGCCGGCGGCCGGGACTACCTCCTGTGGTTCTTACAGGGCAAGTCGATTTCAGAAAAGCTATAAATATTCTTTCATTCGGGAATTCGGCAGTCGGGCAGGTCGACGACCGGTCTCCCATGGCCCGCCCGGTCGGACAGGCCATGGGGATAACTCACCGAGTTTAGGGTCTCGACGTGAGCATAAAGACGGGTGGCCTGCGAGGGGGGCGACCCTTCCGCAGGGACGAGTAAGACAGACGCCAATAGCCGGGTGGACTCTTCTTCGAAGTATACAGACTTACCCAGGACGGACGGCATTTCGATGCGCCCTTCTTCCTCACCTACCTGCCGAATTGCCGAATTCTCGCGATGGAGGCATCGAATGTTGGGACACCGCCCAATCCAGGGGTTCATCCCTATAATAGGGCTCGTTCTAATGAGTCTGGTCGCCGAGGGGACGGTCCAGGCTCAAGAGAAGGCCAAGACGGAGAAGAAACAGGAAGAGCCCTCGCGGGGGAAGGCGGCCGTCAAGGGCGTCGTCGTCAACCTGCAGGACCAACCGATCCCGGGGGTTCAATTGACCTTCCAGTTAGAGGACACCGTGACCGTCACGGTCCAGACGGACGAAAAGGGGCAGTTTTTCATCGACAATGTCACACCCGGCATTTACACGGTGAAGGTCGAGAAGCCGGGTTACAAGACCTTTATCGAGACCCAAAAGCTGGAGCCGGATACCCTCCTTACGTATCGGGTTAAGCTTCCGACCGAGGAAGAGGCCAAGGTCATTCGGGGCGGCGACGACTGGAAGCAGGCCAACGAAGCCTTCAAGCAAGCCCAGAGTGCTCGGGCCCGAGGTGACCTCCAACAGGCCGCCCAGCACTATCAGACAGCCAAGGCATACTTCCAAAAGGTCGTCGACCAGGACCCGACTTACGCCCAGGCCTACTTTAACTTGGCTCTGACGCAGGCCCTCCTGGGCGAATGCGAGGGGGCCCTCCAAAATTTCCAACGGGCCTTGGATCAACAGTTTCAACCGTCGGGTAACCTCCTCGTGACCTATCATGCGGGCCGCGCCCGGTGCTTCGAACGAACGGACCGGTGGGCCGAGGCCGCTACCGAGTATGAGGCTCTCATCAAGCTGATGCCCGACAACGGGACCTTCTACCTGAATATCGGCCAGGCGTATGTCCGGAGTGGCCAATACGATAAGGCCCTGGAGGCCTACCGAAAATTCCTCCAGCTCGAACCCAACGCCCCGGAGGCCAAACAGGTCCGGATCGAGATCGACAAGTTGAAACAACTGATCGAACAGCAGAAGAAGCCGAAGTAGGGTCGGTCTTCGGGCGGGGTGTATGGAGGGGTGTGCGTTATCCTCTTACTCCTACCATGCCATTTATACTCATGGGTCATAGCCCATAGTCGATGTGCCATGCGTCATAAGTCATAAGAGATACCCGTCCCGTCATGACGGCATCATGTCGTCACGCAGTTAGGCCGGCCGATGCGGATCATAGAGTGTGTCCCCAACGTCAGCGAGGGCCGGCGGGCCGAGGTCCTTGACCGGTTCGTCCGGCTCCTCCAAGCCCGGCCCGGTATCCTCCTCTTGGACTACCATGCCGACCGGGACCACAACCGAACCGTCTTCACGCTGATCGGCGACGGCCCCGCTCTCCTATCAGCCATGCGGGCCCTTTATGAGATGGCCGTCGATCTCATCGACATGCGTCAACACCGGGGCGAGCACCCCCGGGCCGGCGCCGTGGACGTCTGCCCCTTCGTGCCCATCGCCGGGGTCACGATGGAGGACTGTGTGGCCCTCGCCCGTGAGTTGGGCCGCCAAGTCGCCAAACGATTCCAGATTCCCGTCTTCCTATATGCCCAGGCCGCCACGCGAGAAGATCGGCGGGAACTGCCTAACATCCGGAAGGGCGAGTTCGAGGGCTGGTTCGAAAAAATCAAGGACCCGAACTGGAAACCCGATTTTGGGCCGGACCGCGTGCATCCGACGGCGGGCATTACGGTCATCGGGGCTCGGCCGCCTCTGATTGCCTACAACGTGAACTTAGGGACGGCCGACCTCGCCGTCGCCGACCGTATCGCTCGGGCCGTCCGTTTTTCTAGCGGCGGCTTCCGGAACGTCCAAGCCCGGGCCATGAGGCTAGAGGCCCGTCAGCAGGTCCAGGTATCGATGAACCTGTTGGACTTTCGGCAAACGCCCATTCACCGGGTCTTCGAGGTCATCCGGGTCGAGGCCGACCGCTGCGGCGTGCCCGTCGTAGGCTCCGAAATCGTCGGCCTGGTCCCCCTGGAGGCCATCGTCCAAGTGGCAGACTTCTACCTCCGGCTGGAGAACTTTTCCATGGACCAAGTCCTGGAATGGAAAATTCAACAGGCCCTCGCCGGGCGTCGGACCCCACCGCCGACGCCTGGCCCCGGGTCGAGGGCCTTGCGGCAGGTCCTGATGAGCTGGGTCACTCGCGCTGTCGGGGCCCATCTGGGAGACGCCGACGTCCTCGAATGGCTCCGCCGCTTTCGATGGCCGGACGGTCAGGTGCGCTGTCCCCACTGTGGAAGTGACCAGGTTCGGGCCTATCTGTCTTCGTCGCATCGCCGGGTCGTCTCCACCTATCGGTGTCGGTCTTGCCGCCGTCGTTTTAATGACAAGACGGGCACCGTCTTTGCCCAGACGCGCCTTCCGATGACCCGCTGGTTGACGGCCGCCTGGCTCATCGAGCTCGGTGCTGGCCGTCGGAGCCTTCAACGCTACTTACGAGTCGATCGGGCCACGGCCCGCCGCATATGGAACGGCTTGACCCGAGACACTCGTCTCCGTCAGGCTATGGCCCGCTCCCTAGAAGAATTCCTGACGTGAAGGCATGCGGGATACGGATGTAGGGTCCAAGCCCCGCCCGCTCGAGTGGGGACATCAGGACGTGGGATGCGTGCTCACCGCAGGCGACCATGGCTCGGGGGAGTCAGCATCTTAACGAGTGCGGCCGTAGCCGTCCTCCTCTACTGGGCGCTTCAGGGTTTCGTCCCCGGCCGAGCCTGGCTTCAGACCGACGGAGACCCGACGTTGATTGCAGCCTTCCTCAAGTGGCACGGCCGGACGCTGGTCGAAGGCCGCTTCCAGTTTACCGACCCTCCCTTCTTCTATCCGTACCGGTCCGTCGCCTTTTTCACGGAGAACTTTATCGGTCCAGGCATCTTGCTGAGCTTCCTGCATCAAGCCCCAATGGAGGTCGTCTATACGGGGGCCCTCTTCCTGGGTCACGTCACGACATTGGCCGCCGGTATGTATCTATTCCGACAAATTCCGGTCGCCTGGCCGGTCGCTGGACTGGCCGCTTCGCTCCATACGTTCAATTACACCCGTCTCCTTTTGGGTTACTCCCACCTCCACGTCGTGTACGATGCCCCTGCCCTGCTGGCCGTCGCCGAACTCATCCGGTGGTATCGGACCCGCCGGGCGGGAGCCGCTATCGCTGCATGGTTCGCCCTGGCCGTCCAGTTCTTCTTCAGCGTCCACATGACCTTCTTCGGGACGGTCGTCATGGGGATTTTGGCCGTTGCCGCCCTTATCTACCGCCGAGAATGGGCTTGGCGGTTGGCGACAGGCGGCTGGCTCCTGACGATGAGCGTCTACCTGTTATGGGTCTCCACGCCTTACCGGCAGGTCCAACGGTGGGTCGGCTACTGGCCGGACCCGGGGCCCTCGGAATCGGCTCACCTCGTGACCTTCTTCGTCCCGCCACCGGGTTCGCTCTGGTATACCCACGGGCCCGCCCTGTTCCGGCGTATCGATACCCGCGCGTGGGTAGAAGGCGGCGTGGCCTTTCCAGGCTTTCTGTTCATGGGCCTGTTTCTGGCCAGCCTCATCTGGGGGTGGCGCCGGCCGGCGATCCGGTGGGGGGCCGTCGTAGCCGCCTTTTGTATGCTGGCTGCCCTTGGCCCCGTCGTCCACTGGGATTTTCGCCACCCCGTGGGACCCAATCCGCTTTACACCGTCTTGGAGGCCATCCCGGCTCTCCGGGCCTTCCGGGTGCCTCAACGCTGGTACTATGTGGCCACGATCCCGATGGCATGGAACGCGGCCATCCTAATAGATGGCCTTTTTCGCCGACTGAGCCGTTGGCCAGCGACGCTCGGTCTAGCCCTACTCTGGCTTGGCCTGACTCAGACCGACGCCCGGATCAAGCCGCAGGCCTCCATCACGACCGTCGACGAGCCCATCCATGCGACCATCCGTCCCGGTGAGGTCGTCGCCGAACTGCCGATGGGCCACCACGCCTTCCTCCAGTGGCGAAACCCCTACTTCACGATGGTCCGAGCCGTGGACCGGAACTTTCGGACGATAGACGGTATAGCGGCTTTTGTGCCGCCTATTCAGAGTGAGCTTATGCACCACTTCCGCTTAGACGCCTACGCTCTAAAGGTCTTGGCCGCCTTAGGCGTTCAGCGCATCATCCTCCACTGTCATGATTACCGACGAGTGGGTATGCCCGAGCTCTGCGACCACAACCGACGGGTCCTCACGGAAGCTGGCTATCAAACAGAGCGGATAGAAGACCACGACGTCTCGATGACCGTTTCAGGACCCCCGACCCGGCCCCGCGTCGTCCTGGATCGCCTCGACCTCCGGGACGTAGAGGTTACGGCTCGACTCGGACCACCGGGCTCGACCCGATGGTCTGTCACCCTGAGGCCCGTCGTGCCTCATGTCGTCGCTTACC
Organism: Acidobacteriota bacterium; assembly: GCA_025061865.1. Lineage (GTDB taxonomy): Bacteria > Acidobacteriota > HRBIN11 > HRBIN11 > HRBIN11 > HRBIN11. The sequence continues at coordinate 5,798 of JANXAA010000123.1, forward strand.
CCCGGCGGTGCTACCCAGTCACGGTCCAGGGTCTCGACGAAGCCGGTCACCAGACAGCCGAGGTCCGAACCTGTGGGGTTTTCCCGGGCGGTATCCTGTGGGAAGGGCCCCAAAGCCTCGCCGTGGACCTTCCGGTCGGAACCCGTCGGGTCCGGGTCGGCGAGGGATGGCGACCCCAGCTGTGGCGGTGGGCAGTTTGGGAACTCGACCATTCCGGAATTCGGCAGATGAGCAGATAGGTAGGTGAGCAAATGGGGATGGGAGAATGCTCCAGGCCATCCGGGGGCACCTGTCGGTTCCCACATCGCCAGGAGTCGCAGGCCCGGTGAGGATTCCTGGGGTCCATGCCGCCACCCGGGGAGACGCCCGCAGACAGTAGCCGTCCCGCGTCCTAAAATGCCGCTACCCCCGAAGCCCCCCTGGGATACCCCGGCATTCCGATCGCCTCTCCTGTCTACCCGCCTATTCCTTCCACACGGTGAAGATCAACGGAACCCCTGGAGTCCCCATGGACTCGACGTCGACCCGGGTCCACCGGGTGACGTCCTCGGGGCGCCGAACACCTCGACAGAGACCCCGCCGCCATTCGAGTCGACGCCACGCCATCTGAACCCGTTGGTCGCCGTTTTCCCACGTCCCGGCGATGGCCACGGGGAATGACCCGTCGTCGGCATAGGTAGAGACCCACCGGAAGCGGAAGCCGGTCGGATGGGTCCAGGTGCTCCCAAGAATGCGGTCGTCCGAGGTACGGACCCCCAGTTCAAAATGCCATTCGCCCCATCGGCCGATACGAAACAGGCGCCTTGGATCCTGGGGGTCCGAGTGGTCCACCCAGACGGCGCCGCCGGCTCGGAGCCAGGTCTCATC
>JANXAA010000124.1 GCA_025061865.1 Acidobacteriota bacterium
GTATCCATGATCCAGGCCATGACCTGCTCGTCAGTAGTGATGTCGGGGGCCGGGATGTCCTTGTCGGGGCCGAGGACTTCCAGGAGCTCGGCCGTGTATCGACGGGTCAACCGTTCGAGCTCGCCGGTCGAAAGCTCCGTCGGGTTGCATCGGACGCCCCCCTTGGCGCCCCCGAAGGGGATGTTGACGACGGCGCACTTCATCGTCATCCAGGCGGCCAGGGCCCGGACCTCGTCGAGCGTCACGTCCGGGGCGTACCGGATGCCCCCCTTGGCCGGCCCCCGGGCCGTGCTGTGATGGACCCGGTAACCGACAAAAACCTCGAAGCGACCGCTGTCCATCTGGACGGGAATGTAGACGGTGACCTCGATCTGGGGGTGGCGGATGATCCGATACAGGCTGGGGTCGATACGCAGGAGCTCGGCCGCCCGGTCGAAGCGCTTCATCGTCTGCTCAAAGAGGCTGTTTTCCGTCGGGACGTCGGCGACCAAGGCACTGATGTGCGAGAACATGGTTTCCTCTCGGATGGGGAATTCGGCCATTCCGCAGGTCGACAGATAGGCAAGTGGGCAGACGGACAGGCAGAGGGGCAAGAAGGCACAGCGTAAAGAACATAGAGCACGCTTGGCGCTTGAGTCTATACTCTATGCGTGGCGCCCTTTCCGACCTGCCTATCTGCCCTTTATTTCCGCCACCGGGGGACCAGACGGACGATGTCCGGCTGGAGACGCCAGCGGGCGATGGTCCCCCGGAGGGCCTCCGGCCATTCGACGGTCAGCGTCACCGCCTGCCCCCGCTGCGGCGTGCCACCCGTCCAACGAGCGACGACCTGCGGTGGGTCGCTCTCAAATAGGGCCTGTTTCGAGCGGGGCACCCAGAACGTGCCCTCGACTTGCCGGGGCGTGAAGGTCCAGCCGGCTGGGAAATCGACGGCTTCGACGGCTAAGCGCAGGCGCACGGCCTCGGTGACCTCCTCGATCTGGACGACGACCCGGACCGCCCGGGGCTCGACGACCCGCCACTCGGGCGAATCGACACCGACCTGGACCGTCGTCTGGAGGCTCTGCGTGCGCATATGGATATTGATAGGCTCCGTCAGGGCCGCATGGACCCGGTCCACCAAGGAGGCCGGCCCCTCAGCCGTCACCGTCGTCGGCTCGGTCGTCACCTGGGTCAGTCGGTAGCCCGGAGCCGGCGTGCCGACAAACTGAGGCTGGACCGGTACGGACTTGGTCGTCAGGGCATCTAACACCAGGGTCACCTGGGCCGGCCGGATGCGGGAGACCCGAATCCGCGGAACCCGGTGTTGGACCATGTCAGGGGCGAGGTGGACGATGCGCGCGCCCGGCTCGAAGCGGTCCAGGGCGATGGAGAGGAGAAACTGGTCCGGCGTCAGGGCCCGGACGACTGACGCCGGCCCCTGGACGGTCAGCTGGGCCCGCTGAGGGCCTCTCAAGACGACCATGCGGGCATTCCCCACTTGGTACTGGACGGGGACGTCCAGGATCCGCTCGACGACGTTCTGGCGGTTGACACCCCACCATAAGCCGACGGCGACGACTAGGGCGACTAACTTGAGCGACCCATTTCGCGTGACAGCCGCTACGACCCGGCGAAACCACCGGTGCATAGATCAGAGCCCCAAGGCCCATGGACAATTCGGCCAGTAGGCCGATGGGCAGACAGGCAAGTGAGCAGATAGGAAAGGGCGAAGCGCGTAAGCCGAGGGCTAAACGTCCTCCATGTCTTTACTCTGGGCCCTCTGTCCCTCTGCTCTATCCGGGCGCTTCTTCCGTCGGGACCTGGGCTCGCCGAACGGCCGCGCCCAGGTCCTGGCCCGCCTGAAGGGCCTCGATCAGGACCCGGAGCTGGGGGATCGAGAGACCCATCTGGATTTGACCCCCGTGGGCTAAACTGATCTGGCCCGTCTCTTCCGAGACGACGATGGCGATGGCGTCGCTTTCCTCGGAAAGGCCGACGGCGGCCCGGTGGCGAGACCCCAGGGGACGCACGATGGAAGGATTCGTCGACAGCGGCAGGTAGCACGAGGCAGCGGCGATGCGGTCCCCCTGGATGATGACGGCCCCGTCGTGAAGAGGGCTGTCTCGATGGAAGAGCGACACCAGCAAATCATAGGACACTCGGGCGTCTAAGGCGACCCCCGTCTCGACGTAAGGCCGGAGGCCAACCGCTTGCTGAAGGACGATGAGGGCCCCCATCCGTCGGTCAGCCAACGTCTGTACAGCCAGCAAGACCTCCTCCAATGATGGGTCCGGCTTGCCCCGCCGCGGGATCCAAGCCACCCAACGGGTCAGACCTGTTAGGAAGCGCCGCAGTTCGTCCTGGAAAAGGATGACAAATATGAGGATGAAAGCTGATAGGACGTTATTCATCAACCAGTAGACGGTCTGGAGCTTCAACCGCTCGGCGACCACGTACATAAACCAGAGGGTAAACAGGCCTAAGCCCATCGGGATGGCCCGGGTCCCCTTCAGCATCAGCAGGAGCTGATAGACCAAGAAGGCGATCAGGAGGATGTCGAGCGTGTCTGCCCACGTCACAGCCATCCCCGCAGGTTCCAAGGCATCGAGGGGTCGTACCGGGCCTGTTGGATGGCCAACCACACGGCCAGGCCCTTCCGCAGGGGCCAGACGTCATGAACCCGAAAGATCCGAGCCCCTGCCATCCAAGCCCACACGCAAGCCGCCAGAGTGCCCTCCAGCCGGTCTTCCGGTCCGCCTACATGGGCATAGGCCATAAAGGACTTCCGAGAAGGCCCGACCAAGATGGGACGGCCCAGACTCTGGAGGAGGCCCAGGTGACGAATGAGCTGGAGGTTGTGCTCCGGCTTCTTTCCAAAGCCGATCCCCGGGTCCACGACGATCTGCTCGAGGCGGACGCCCGCCTGGAGAGCCGCTTCGATACGTCGTCGGAGAAAGTCGACGACGTCCCAGACGACGTTCTCGTAAATGGGCTCCCTCGGCATGGGCCGAATCCGTTCGTAGTAGTGCATCAGGACGATCGGCACGCCGTGGAAACGAGCGACCCGGAACATGTCGGGGTCGTACGTCCCGGCCGTCACATCGTTGATGAGGTCGGCGCCCATCTGGATAGCCCGGTCGGCGACCCGGGCGTAAAACGTGTCGATGCTGATGGGAATCGGCAAGAGCGGCCGCAAGGCCTGGAGGACGGGCTCGACCCGCTTCCATTCCTCCTCCGGCGACAGGTCCTCCGAGCCGGGGCGTGTACTCTGACCACCCAAGTCGATGAGGTCGGCCCCTTCCTGGTAGAGGGCTAAGGCCAGCCGGACGGCCTGGTCCACGTCAGGGGCCCGACTGCCTGGATAAAAGGAGTCAGGTGTCAGATTTACGATGCCCATCCATAGGGGGCGCCCCGGACCGACGACCAGGTCGCCATGAGGCATCGGCAGGACGAACTCGACGGTCTGGAGGGCTTCCCAGCGGGCCCGCATCTCGTGCCACAGGGGCTCAATGTCGTCGTATTCGTGGTGCAGACGGCCGACCTCGTCCTGCTGGATGTGCTCGTATACCTGCTGGAACAGCATCCCGTGCAAAGACGCCGGCACGCCCAGGAGGTACGCGTCTTGAGAGGGATCACGAGCGGCTATTAGGGTTGCCTGCTCCATGAGGGGACGGACTAAACGGAGAAACCGACGCCACGTCGGGGCGTCGACCCGAAAGACCCACCACACGACCTGGGTATGCCAATCCCGGTACGCTGAGACCCGCATGGCCCGCCATCCCTCGGCAATTCGGGAATTCGGTAGTTCGGCCATTCAGGAACTCGATAATCGGCAGATGAATAATGAGCGGGGACGCGTGCTTTGTTAACTCGGATTTTGGGGTTGAGCGGTCCGGGGTCCGGGAAAAACCTAACCCCGGGCCCCGGATCCCAAGCCCCCAAGACCTAACACCCCAAATTCAAATTAACAAAGCGTTAGGAGGCCGACAGTAAAAAGGGAGGCATCGAGTGTCCGACATGCCTTCAGATCGCTCGCCTTCTGCACCGGACGGCCGAATCGCCGAACTGCCGAACGGATGATTCATTTCACCCCATCACCGGCTCGGGCTTCCAAGTGCCCGGGACTTTCGGTTGTTCAAGACTCGGGGAGGGCTTCGTCGGCGGTGGACCTCCCGAGGGAGTCGGCTGGCGCACCTCGCCGGTCTCCAAGAGCTGGCGGATCTCCTCCGCCGTGAGAGTCTCGTACTCCAGGAGCGTCTCGGCCAACAGGACCAGCTTATCTCGGTGCTCCTCGATAAGGCGGCAGGCCCGTTCGTACTGCTCGTTTAGGATGCGGCGGACCTCCTCGTCCACGATCTGGGCTATGTGTTCGCTGTACTCGGCCCGCTGGATGAAGTCCCGCCCAAAGAGGATCTCGTCCTGCCGCCGGCCGACCGTCATGGGCCCGACCTTGTCCGACATCCCCCAGTAGCAAACCATCCGGCGGGCCAGGTCCGTCGCCTTCTCCAGGTCGTTGCCCGACCCCGTCGTGATGGTCTGCATGAAGATCTCCTCTGAGGCCCGACCGCCCAGGAGGATGCAGATCGTGTCCATCAGGTAGTCCCGGGAGTAATTGTGGCGGTCGTCTTCCGGCAGTTGGGTCGTCACGCCGAGGGCGCCCCCGCGGGGGATAATCGTGACCTTGTGGAGGGGGTCGGCGTGCGGCAGGTAGTACGCCAGCAGGGCGTGACCCGACTCGTGATAGGCCGTCAGCCGCTTTTCCTCTTCGCTCATGACCAGGGACTTCCGCTCGAGGCCCATGATGACCTTGTCTTTGGCGTCCTCGAAGTCCTGCATCGTGATCTTGCTGTGGTTACGACGGGCCGCCAAGAGGGCCGCTTCGTTGACCATGTTGGCCAGGTCGGCCCCCGAAAAGCCCGGCGTGCCCCGGGCCAGCCGACTCAGGTCCACGTCATCGGCCAAGGGCTTATTCCGGCAGTGGACCCGCAGGATAGCCTCCCGGCCCTTGACGTCAGGCAGGGGGACGTAAATCCGCCGGTCAAAGCGGCCCGGCCGCAGGAGCGCCGGGTCCAGAATGTCGGGTCGGTTCGTCGCCGCGCAGATGATGATGCCCTCCGAGGAGTCGAAGCCGTCCATCTCGACCAGGAGCTGGTTCAACGTTTGCTCCCGTTCGTCGTGACCCCCGCCGATACCGGCCCCCCGCTGGCGACCGACGGCGTCGATCTCGTCGATGAAGACGATACAAGGGGCGTGCTTCTTGGCTTGATCGAAGAGATCCCGCACGCGAGCGGCCCCGACGCCGACAAACATCTCGACGAAATCCGACCCGCTGATGGACAGGAAGGGTACCCCCGCTTCGCCGGCGATGGCTTTCGCCAAGAGTGTCTTGCCTGTCCCAGGCGGCCCGATCAGGAGGACGCCCTTCGGGATGCGCCCGCCGAGACGGCGGAACTTCTGGGGATTCTTCAGAAACTCGATGATCTCCTGGACTTCTTCCTTGACTTCCTCGATGCCGGCCACGTCGTTAAAGGTCACCTTGCCCTGGTGGGGCTGAAATAGGCGGGCCCGAGACTTCCCGAAGCTCAGGGCCCGGTTCGAACCACTCTGCATCTGGCGCATGAAGGCGACCAACAGCAAGAATAGGAGCAGGAAGGGCAGGGCGTTCAGGAGGATCGAATACAAGGGAAGCCGCCCTTGCTTGCGGGCCTCGACGGAGATGTGGTTCTTCCGGGCCAAGTCGATAACAGGCGTGAGCTCCGTCGAGGGGGGGACGACGACCGAATAGGACTCCCCGTTCATCAGGAGGCCCCGGATTTCTTGGTCCTCAATGACCATCGTCTGGATCTCACCCCGCTGGACCAGGTCAAGGAATTCCGAGTACTTCAGCCGCTTGACCTGGGCATTTGTCCCCAGGGTCATCATGTAGAGAGCGATCAGGATGGCAAAGAGGCTGATCCAAAAGACGATGACCTTGCCGTTCGCCACGGAAGGGACCTCCGTCCGTGAAGCTCTTGATAGTTTAGGCCGGACCCGGGCCGTCTTCCAGTTGAGCGATGTACGACAGATTCCGATAGCGCTCCTCGTAGTCCAGGCCGTAGCCGACGACGAAGACATCCGATAGGATGAAGCCCACGTAGTGGGCCTGCACGGCGACCCGCCGCCGGGCCGGTTTCTCCAGCAGACAGCAGACCCGTACCGAACGGGCGCCCATCTGCTCGACCTTTCGCACGAGAAAGTCCAGTGTAATCCCCGTGTCCAAGATGTCCTCGATGATCAGGACGTCCCGCCCCCCGACCTGAAACTCTTCTTGCCAGTAGTGAATTCGCACGTCCCCGGAAGACTCCGTACCCGCATAGGACTTGAGCTCCACGAACTGGACCGAGACGGGATTCGGAAGGAGACGCAACAGGTCCGCCGCAAAGAACAGGGCCCCCTTCAGGACGACGACGGCCGTGATAGACCGGTCCTGATAGTCCTGCCCGATCTGCTGGGCCAGTTCCCGCAGGCGGTCCTGGATCTGACGCTCGGTGTAAAGGACTTTAAGCTTCGCCACGGTGCACCTCCCAGATCCATCGGGTTTCTGGCCTCACCCGAGCCCACTCGGCGATAGCCAGCCCCAGGACGGCAGCGATCCCCGCCGCCGTCTCCAGGACAGAGAGCCGGAGCCGTGCCCC
>JANXAA010000125.1 GCA_025061865.1 Acidobacteriota bacterium
CAGGAAGTCGATGGCCGCATGATGAACGTATGCGATGGCGACGACCGGTCGTCCGAACGTCACCGAGCTGCCCAGAAGAAGCCAGTACCGTATGCCCCGCAGGCCCGTCCACAGGACGTAAAATCCAGCAAATAACCCGATGACCTCCCAGGGCGGGCTCGGCGCTTCCCAAATCCGGCGGGTCTCGGGAAACCCGAACCACAAGACCCCCACGGCCGCCGTCGTGACGACCAAGGGTGTCCAACGCCAGAAAGGGGAGGCTCGAACGACTTCGGATCGCATCGTTCCCCTTCGAAGTCCCAGGTCCCGAGTGCCCGGTCCCAGCATGGAAGACCGTAGGCCCGACACGGCCCTTCAAGCATCTTGGCCTTGAAACGAGGAGTCCCCGGGTTCCGGGTAAGTCTGAGATCCGTGGTCCGTAGTCTATGGCCTTTTTTACCCAGAATCGGGTACTTTAATCCCCCCTCTGAACGCCCCCGCTCCAGCGAGCAGGGCTTGGATCCTGCATCCCGCATCCTGTATCCTGCATCCTACTTCCCATTTATAGGGAGGTCTGTCATGAAAGTCTATGCCCAAGGCTCTGTATGGGTCGTCTCCCTCGAACCCGAGGAATCGGTCTTGGACTGTCTCCTGGAAGCGGCTCGTCAGCACGGCTGGGTAGCCGCTGCCCTTTGGGGGATTGGCGCTGTGCGGGACGTCGTGATCGGCTGTTATATCGTCGGGGAGCAACGTTACACGCAAGTGAAATTGCCCGGGGATTGGGAGCTCGTCGGATGTCACGGCACCCTCTCGACCCGAGAAGGCGAGCCCTTCTGGCACCTCCATGTCGTCTTGAGCGACCGAGAGGGCCATACCCGGGGCGGCCACTTCTTCGGGGCCCGGATCAGCGGGGTCGGTGAATTCGTCGTTTTCCCCCTGCCGAATCCGATGGTGCGTCAGAAAGACGAACGCACGGGATTGTATGCGCTTCACTGATACGAGACGCAGGATGCAAGATACAGAACAGGGGGAGCGAGGAGGAGTTGAGCCTCTTGATCCGACCGGCTGGGCGGGTGTGGTCCGGCATCGGATTGGCCGTCGTCGGGACGGTGGTAGCCCGCCCCGTCCTGGAGGGTCTCCTCGTCGGAACGCTATGCGTCGCTTACGGCCTGGCTTGGCGGCTCTGGGCGGCCGGCCACATTCAGAAGGGTGAGACTGTCACGACAACCGGGCCCTACCATCTCCATCGGCATCCCTTGTACTGGGGGACCTTTTGGGTAGGCGTCGGCTTTGCCTGCATGGTCAACCGGCCAGCCTTCTGGGTCGCTTTCTTGGTCTACTACGCCATCGTGTATGGCCTGACGATTCGGCAAGAAGAAAGGTTCCTGCGGTCTCGGTTCGGAGTCTTCTACGAGGCTTATGCGGCTCGGACGTCCGCTTGGCTTCCCTGGCCCAGGGGTCGAAGTCGGAGCCCTCAAGAAAACCCCTGGTCCTGGTCACGGGTCCGGACGCATCGGGAACACCGCACGACGATCGCCGTTTTGCTGTGGACCCTATCTTTCTGGGTCCAGTGGGGGGTTGGACGACTCGGGCTAGGATAATCTGAATGGCTCCTTGCAGGCGCGGTCCCTGAAAATCTCAACCCCGCTTGCTCCTAGCGAGTAAAGTTTGGATTCCGTAATCCTTATCCTGGTGGCTTGGTAACTCCGCTTTAGCAAGCGGGGCTGGTAATCCCTGGTAACCCCGGTCTAGCGAGCGGGGCTTGGTAACCCCGCTTGGAACCCGCCGTATCCGGATGGCTCGGCGGCCCCACTCATTAGAGCGGGGTTAAGAGCCTGCGTCCTTGACCCTTGACCGCCGGTCTCCACCCCCAAGGGCCCGACACCGGACAGCCCTTTCCTATCCCGGGTCCCATATCAGAATACTCTTTCTACCTCGACTTGCCAGCGATGGAGATCGGCCAACTGTTCGAAGAGCGTCCGGATCTCATACAGCAGAGCGAGCCGGTTGCGCCGCAGGTCGGTGTCCTCGACCATCACGAAGACCCGCTCGAAGAATGTATGAAGGACTGGACTCAGCGAGGCCAAATGACGGATGGCATCCGTATACCGACGCTCGACGACCGCCTCGGTGACCGGCTCTCGGAGGCGCCGATAGAACTCCCAGAGTTGACGCTCTTCGTCCTGCTGGAACCGATGGGGATCGGCCCGTCTCGGGGTGTCGGGAAGGTCCTTCGTAATACTGTACAGGCGCTTGAACACGAGGCCGATATGGTATACGTCGTCGGGGCCCGATTCTCGGAAGGCCTGCAGGCGTCGGTGCAGGTCCCAGGGGTCCCAAGGACGCCGGTCGATGAGGGACTCGACGAAGTCGGGACGAGCGCCTTGGGCTTCCCAGTATGCGGCCAGCCGGCCTCGCAGAAACGAAAGAAGCTCTTGCTGTTTTTGGTAACAAGCCTGATACAGCGAGCTCTTCGCCGCGTCCGTCGCCAGCCTACCAGACGGGTCCATCAGACGCCGGTACACATCTTCCAGGAGTTTCGGGACGTCCGCCGAGACGCCGCCCTCGATGAGGATCCGTAAAAGGCCCAACGCCCAGCGTCGCTGGCCTAAGGGGTCTCGGGAACCAGAGGGCTGATAGCCTAAACCAAAGCTAATCCAGAGACTGTCCAGACGGTCCAAAAAGGCTAAACACTGCCCAAGCGGCGTCGACGGGATTGGGTCTTCCATCCGCTGAGGCCGCCCGTGCTCATAGATAGCCCGCCACAGGGGCTCCGGTCGGTTCTCCTGCTGGGCCAGGAGACCCCCGGCGATGCCCTCGAGCTCGGGAAATTCGTTGACCAGTTGACTCACCAAGTCGGCCTTGGCGAGGCGGACAGCCTGCTCCAGGAGCGTCTGTTCGGACGGCGACAGCCGCCACAGTGGGGCGACGACCGGGACGAGGGCATGAAGCCGATAAACCTTGTCCGCATACGTGCCGCCGCCTTCCAGGAATTGGACCTGGATCAGCCGGGCCGCGTAGGCCTCGAGGCCTTGTCGGCAGTCTTCGTGCCAAAAGAAGTCGGCGTCCCGAAAGCGGGCAATGAGGACCCGCTCGTGACCCGTCCGGACGGTCGGACCGTGAGAGGGATGCGTCTGGAACAAGGTCAGAAAGCGAGGTTGGAGCCGGCCTCGACTGTTCACGACGGCCAGGTACTTCTGATGATGGCGCATCGCTGTGACGAGAATCTCGGCTGGCAGACGTAAAAACTGGGCATCGAAGGCCCCGACCAGGACGTTTGGCCACTCGGTCAGGTAGACCCAAAGTTCCAAGAGTTCGGGGTCCTCGAGGGGCCGGCCGTCGGGGACGTCGGCCAGGGCTTGACGGATCGCGGCTTCAAACCGTTGGCGGCGCTTTTCATTGGAAACGAGGACCCGAGCCTCCTCCAGGAGGGCCTCGTAGCGAGCTGCATCGGGGACTTCGATGCGGCGGTTGCCTGCCAAGAGGCGGTGGCCGTACGTGAATCGGTCGGCCACCCGACCGGCAAATGCCCAGGGTACGACCGTACCACCCCAGAGGACGAGGACCCACCGGACGGGCCGGCTGAAGGCGATGGGGCTTCCTGGCCAGCGCATCCGCTTCCGAAAGGGGATGTCTTCAAAGAGGGACGTGAGAAGCTCCGGAAGGACCTCGACGGCCAGGCGGCCGGGAATCTGCCGCTCTAAGACGATGTAGGCCCCCCGTGGACCCACCTCGACACGGACGTCCTCCGGCGAAGCACCGTAGCGCCGCAGAAAGCCCATCAGGGCCGGCGTGGGACGGCCCTCCGCGTCCAAAGCCGCGTGTTTCGGGGGTCCCTTGACGACTTCCGTCCGCATCGGTTGCACAGCCGGGAAGCGCTCAACGTAGAGGACGATCCGACGAGGCGTCGTCCAAACGACGGCGGGAATCCCCGCCCAGCCATAGGCCTGGAGCCGATCCGGCCAGACTTCCTGAATGTACTGCCGAGCCGTCTTCTGCTCCTCGACGGGTAGTTCTTCCGTACCAACCTCAACGACGAGAGCCTGGGTATCCATCGGACGGTTCTCCTATCCGGCAGTTCGAAAATTCGGCAGCTCGCCAGTGGGCAGATAGGCAAAGAGGCTGGGCGAATATCTGTTATTACGGATAGCCTCTACTGTAGGCCCCAAGGCCGAGGGCTTGGGGCATCCCGTCCTAAGGTCTCAGGGGAGCCAAATACTATGCGGCCATCTCGATACTATGCGGCCATCTCGCATAGGACGCCCATAGGTTAGACTTTCAACGCCCTCTTACCGAACGCCCATTATCGTGAGCGCATTCCGAGGACGAGCGTCCGGACGACTTCCCTACCTATTTACCCACCTGCCGAACTGCCGAATGGCCCTACTGCCCTATTTCGGACAGGGGTACACGTTCACACGTCACCGGAAACTGGACATGCCATACGTCTTTTTGGTCGGCTTCGGCTCGGATCCGATCGTCGGTCCGAAGGCGATACTCGACCCGCCGGTGGAGCCAGTCAGTCGTCTGGACGACCAACTCAAGGGCTCGCGGCCGCCAATGGATCACGACCCGAGACCAGGGGACCTGGGGGTCTCCCTCGGTCGTCGGCGACGCCTCAAAGACCCAGCGGGCCTCGTCGGGCTTCGCCTGGAACTGACGGAGTTCCATCCTAAGCCCCGAAAAATCGCAATCTCGCACAAAAGCCAAGAGAGGATGCGCCTGAAGCCGGACCTGGGGCTGACTCTCATAATACACGATGCAATCGGCTTCTACATAAAATTCCATGCGCTCCGGAGTCCACACGAAGACCTTCGTCTCCGGCCGGTCGTACTGCCACCACAGGCGGTCGGGCCGGACCCAAGCGAAACGGCCAGATTCTTGAACTTTACGTCGATTCGCTGGGTTTTCGCTAAGCTGGACGAAGGTGCCCCCGACGGGCGTCAACTGCAGGCATACGTCCTGAAGGGCCTGCAGGCCGGGCGAAACGCCGTGTTGAGACGGTAAGTCGGGAATGAGGAGGGAGGAGTTGAAGGGTGCAGGATGCAAGGTGCGGGTCCCGGGTCTCGGGTCCCAGGTCCTGAAAGAGGGGAAGCCGGCGTATGCAGACACCTGCTCGGCCTCAGGTCCTGAGTCGCCGAATTCCAAGAAAGGGCCATTCAGGAAAATCGACCGAGCTTGGGGTCCGTAATCCGTTCCTTGGGGGGGACCCGACCCCCGGGACCTGGCACCTATGCTACATCTTGCATCCTGGGGACCCTGGGGTAGGATAAGGCCGATCCAGAGGACCACGGGGATGAAGACCCCACCGAGGCTCCGATGAAACGGATGATCGCCCTGGGCGGCGGATGTTACGGGTTCCTGCATGTGTCCCACCTCTTGAAGGCTCGGGCCAAGGGCCGTATCGAGTTCGACCGTATCGTAGTCGTTGACCGCAATGCTTTCCCTCAGGTCCGAGCGCGTCTGGGTGACCACCCCGACGTCGAGTACGTCCAAGACACGTGGGAAAATTTTCTCTACCAGTATGCCCGAGACGGGGTCCTGGGTCCAGACGACGAGGTCGTGCCGCCTTGCATCGGACCGCACTTGACACTGCTGTGGCTCGGGGAGCGTATTAACCGGGAGACGCCCTATCGGGCCGAGGTCGTCTCCTGGGACATCCGTATCGGGACGCCCTTCGAGGTCACGCTCCCGGTCGGCACGCACGCCGTCAGCTATGCCTTGTGGCGATGCCCTTCGACGTGCATCGAGCCACCCCTCTGTCCGGCCATCCGGGGGCCTCGGAATTGGGACATGGGGACGTTTGTCCTCCGACACTTTCCCCAGTGGATTGTCCAGGGACGACCCATCGACCATTGCGAGGTCTTCTACAGCCGGCATCGAGCCTGGGGCGTGGCGACGTATGCGGCCATCCGATTCCTGGAGGCCTGGGCCCAGGTCGAACGCCTATGGCAAAGCGAACCCGACCGGGAATGGCGGGTCTTAGTCGCTACCGTCTCGGCCTGCCATGGACTTTTGGGAATCCTTCGTATCAGACCGCCGTAAGGCCCGGAACCCCGTCCCCGGGCCGACATGGTCGGTGAGGAACGGGGTCCGGGCCCTATGGGTCGGCCCGGGCCCTACCGGAAGAGGTTCCGGAGGATGAAGCCCACGTTGGCCGGTCGCTCGGCCAGTCGCCGCATGAAGTAGGGATACCAATGCGTTCCGTAAGGGACGTAGACCCGCAATGTCCAGCCGTCTTGCAAGAGTTTCTGCTGGAGGTCCCGCCGGATACCGTAAATCATTTGGAACTCGAAGGCCCGGGGCGGTGCGATGACGTAGGTCTGGACATGCTCGATGGCATGTCGGATCATCCGAACGTCGTGGGTGGCAATGGCGAAACGGGGTGCCTCGGCCAAGAGGATCTCCATGAGGCGACGGTAGTTGTCGTTGACTTGTCGTTTCCGGGGGAAGGCCCGGTCGGGGGGTTCCCGGTATGCCCCCTTGACAAGTCGGACCTTAATGCCCCGGGCGATCAATGACCGGAGGTCCTTTTCGCTCCGGTAGAGGTAGGCCTGGATAGCGACGCCGATGCCCTCAAATTCATCCCGAAGACGATGGACGATTGCCAAGGTGCGGTCTGTGTAATCGCTTCCCTCCATATCAATCTCCACGTCCCGGCCGTAGCTC
>JANXAA010000126.1 GCA_025061865.1 Acidobacteriota bacterium
AGCTTAGTAAATTCCGTATTTCATATTTAATTTTTTAAATAATATATTTTATGAGAGGGCTTACCTGATAAAGGCCAGCGAGACCCAGAGGCCGGCGATGATCAGGGCGACGGCCCACAGGACTTCCAGATTAAACCAGGCCCGCCGCAAGAAGGCCAAGCCGACTTTCTCATAAACGACGAAGGCCACTAAGACCATCACCAGTAGGTAGACGGCTGTGTGCCAGGCGACGGCCGCCAGACCCAGGCCCCAGCTCCCGACGGGGTCGGAGTCCACCGCGTCGGGGGTCACCGTCGTCAGCCCGTGATGATGGCTACTCTCGGTGGGTGAAGTTTCCAGCAAGACCGGCACCAGCATAAGGCCCGCTCCATGACCCGTCGCCATCAGGAAGGACCACAAGACGAGGTCCCGAAAGCCGACCCGCAAGCCGACCCAGCGGGGGTGCCGGGTCCGGACGAGGCGGTACAGTCCAAAGGCGATCAAGACGGCCGCCGCCAGGCCCCGCAGGAGGCCCTGGGGTAGACGGAGCTGGAGACCTGACAGGACGGCCGCCACGAGGCCGATAGAGGCGAAGTGACCTATCGTGATCGGGACCAAAGCCCCTACGACAGCTCGACGGCTCCGCTCCTGAAGCCCCAGGGCCACGGCAAAGAGCCAGCCCATCGCCGGATTGACGCCGTGATAGGCTCCAAGTAGGGCCAGGGTCAGCCAGAACCCGAGGCCCCCCGTCATAGCTTCCGTCCAGTCCTACGACGGATAGCAGAACGAGTCCGACGAGGCGTCTCCGCCTTCCAGGCGGACCTGGTGGGCTCGATAGTCACCGAACTCGACGAAGAAGTCCCGGTCCGCTGCAAGGCCACCCTGGGGGTCGGCGTTGAGCTTGACCATCCAGCTCCGGATGCCGTCCGGATAGAAGATGGGGTCCCAAGGGAGATACAAGGAGTTCGTTACATACACCCGACGACCGTCTCGGCTGACCTCCACCATCTGGGGTCCACCGTTGAGGGGACGCTCCGGATTCTTGGGATGGGGTGCCCGTCGAACAATCCCACCGAGCTGGACGGTCCCCGTTAGCTTCGGACGGAAGGGGTCGGAGACGTCATACTGCCGGAGCTCGCCCGTGCCCCAGCAAGAGACATACAGGAAGCGGTCGTCCAGAGAAAGGTCGATGTCCGTCACGAGGGGCGGGACGGCTTTGAAGTCCTTCAAGATGGGGGGCAGCTGGTCGGGGTTGGCCGGCTCGGCTGGAATTTCGATGACCTTCTGAACGTTCCAAGAACCGTTGGTCCGGTGCCACAGCCAAATGGAGGACGACAAGTCCT
The DNA here is from genome assembly GCA_025061865.1 of Acidobacteriota bacterium. Lineage (GTDB taxonomy): Bacteria > Acidobacteriota > HRBIN11 > HRBIN11 > HRBIN11 > HRBIN11. The sequence goes on from JANXAA010000126.1 coordinate 1,323, forward strand.
TCAACGAGAGGACGACATTGAAGAAGCCGTATGCCTTCGCCGGGTCGTGGGCCGGCCGGAGCTCGAGGACCATCTGGTGCTCGGGACCGAGGTCTAGGGCCTGCACGTGCCGACGGCGCCGGAGGTCCCAGATGTGGATGCGATGGCCGTAACGGCTATTCAAGAGAGCCTCCACGTCGACACCATTTTCGATCATATGGGGCGTACCCCATTCGCTGGTGATCATCACGTCATAACCCAGATGCCACCAGAAGTCGTAAGCCAGGAACTGAGGCCCCCGGTCGACTTCCCAGCGACCCAGGACTTCGAAGGTATCGTGGTCGAGGATGAAAATACCGCCCGGGCCATCGCCTTCGGGGTTGCCCAGGGCACTGATGTAGATTCCGTTCGGTCCACAGTGGACCGTATGGAGCCGAGAGTAGCCCGTCCGTCGGGCGACCTCCTGGGGTTCGATGATCTTTACAATCGGCGGATTGTGGGGATCCAGTTTGGTGTCCAGGATGTAAATCCGAGACGACCGCAGGCCAGGAACGACCAAATACCGGCGCTCGACGTGAGGATGGGGCGCATTGGGACAGAGGGCCGAACTGCAGGCGTTCCAACCGAAGTGGTGGAGTTCATCGCCAGGATAGGGAAGCTCGGTCCGGCCGACGATCCGGCTATACGTAGGCGATCGGGGGTCGACGTCCACGACGGCCATGGCGTCGGGGCGACTGTCGCCATTGGGATTAATCGTCGCCACATAGGCCAGCCGTTCCGGTGGGGCTTGCATGGCCAGCTTGGGAGACGGATAAAATGTCGGGTCTGGACGCCACATCACCACGGTCAGCCTCCTTGTTAGTGGGCTCGGGATAAATATCTATGCGTTTTATAAGCAATCTTATCTTGCTTATAAGCTAAACCAGAACAGGACTTTTGTCAAGCTTGGAGCGAGACCTGGATATCGCCTAACGGGATCGAAAGCACCCAGAGACACGACACCGGAAAACCCCAACCGGCGGAGACACCTGTCTCTGGTCTACCGACAAGCGTTCCGGATCGGTTCGGGCAGGGGGATGAAAGTAGGGGCACCTACTCAATGCCTTCATAAGTCTCCCGGATGATATGGTCGACGACCGCCCGAAAATCTCCCGTCCTCTGATAGACGGCCAGTTGGCGGTCTGCACTCGTGCCTTCCTCCAGGATTCGGTAGGCGTATTCGACCTCTCGCCGACTCCCCAGCTCATCGACGACGTCGCCGATGAACCATTCGATCAGTTCCTTGATCAGGTCCCGTGCGGGCAGCTCTTGCTGTTTGCCGAAATCGATAAGTTTTCCGTTGAGGCCATAGCGCATGGCGCGCCATTTATTTTCTTCGATCAGCTCAGCCGAGTAGACCCGAAAAGTCATATTGTCTCGACGGAGTTTCCAGATTTTCGCGACAATAGCCTGGCAGATGGCGGCAATGCAGACGACCTCGTCTACACGAGTACAGGCGTCGCAAATTCGAAACTCCAAGGTCGGATACCGTACACTGGGTCGGATATCCCACCAAATTTTGGTGCCATCGGGGATGCAGTTCGTCTTGACCAGGGTATCGACTAAGTAGTTAAAATCTGCCCATGATTGAAAGGGTCTGGGAATGCCGGTGCGGGGAAAATTTCGAAAAATGACACTCCGATACGACTTCAAGCCCGTGTGACGGCCCATCCAGAAGGGAGAGCTCGTCGAGAGAGCCAGTAAGTGGGGGAGCATGTAACGAGCCACGTTCAGGGCGTCGATACGAAACTCGGGGTCCTCGACGCCGATGTGCACGTGAGTTCCGAAGATCAAGAGCCGTTGAGCCAGCTCTTGCATGTCTTGTTTGACACCTAGGTAGCGTTCCAGGGGAGTAATTTCCTGGTTCAACCAGGAAGAGAAGGGATGAGTGCCGGCCGAGGCGATGCGTAAACCATGCTGGGCTGCCAATTCGGCCACCGTTTTGCGGAGTCGGATGAGTTCTGTCCGGACCTCGGCAGGGGTCCGGCAGATACGGGTCCCGATCTCGACGATCGACTGATGGAGCTCGGGTTTGATCTGCTCCCGCAGGAGGAGCTTGCCGCGGTCTAAGATCTGAGTGATATACGAACGTAGCTCGCGGGTTTCCGGGTCGATAATTTGGAGTTCTTCTTCGACGCCAATAGTCAGGGAGGGAGGCTGCATCATAGGAGCCCCATGGGTAGGGATTACGGCGCTGGGTCCGGGTGTTGGGTTCTGTGGCAAGAACTGTGGGGCTCTTTCAACGTTTCTGAAACAAGACGGTCGGCGGCTCGGAACCGCCGCCGGCGGTGACATTGAGAAGGGCCTCCGTCGATAATCGCGTGAGACAGCTCTCTCCATAGGCGCCGTAGAATACGAAGGGGTCCGTGTCTTGAAAGCGATCGATCAACTGGACTTGACCGTCCACGATACTAGGGTAGGGCTCTGAGGGGATAGGGACCCGCCGCTGGACGACAAAGGGTTCTTGTAGGGCCTGCCGGACCTTGGCTTCCCACTCAGTAGCTGAAGTCAACCATCCGAGGACCACGCCCTTACCGCCGTATTCGTCGTTAGGTTTCAGCACCCATTGTGCCCGGTCTTTTAGGATGAAAGGAATCAAGTCGACCCGGCGTCCTTGGAAGGTCGTGTACCGTTCTTGGACGAGTCGAGTCCAAGGGATATGGCGATCGATAGCCCGGCGTTCAGCGGCGGTGAACAGGTCGGCGTTCCGTTCATCGCTTAGGACGGCTAAGCTAGCCTTTTTGTGGAGGATCTTACAGGGGAAGGGGTTGACCATACAGACATTTCGGTCCCGGACCGCTTGGATGACCGGGTGGTCCAAGCCACCTTGTCGTAAGAGTTCGTTAATCAGAACACGTTTATAAATTAAATCGATTTTGAAATCGCCCGCCATCAGCCGGTCGTTCCGATACTCGACATCTCGAGGATCGACAATACGACAAGGGATACCTTGAGAGATCAGGTAATTGGCAAACAGGACAAACTCGCTATAAGTCGGTACCTCCTGCCAGTCCAGGATGGCTACATTGGGCCGGTCGCGCCGTCCACTCCACTGTCGGTAGGCATGCAAGAGGGCGTGCAAGGTGTGATGGCAGGCTAACATCGGCTGGACTTGATAGAAGCGCAGGAACTCCCGCATGACGGGGAGACCCAGGAAAACTTCGGTCAAGGCGTCCTGGTAGGCAGGGCCAGCAGGCGTCTCGGCATTGTACTCCGTAAAGTACAGCTCCCCTGTCGCGGGGCTCAAGAAGCCGTCTAATCGAGAGAGGGGGGCTACGGGCTCGAAGCCGGGGTCGATAGGGATGAGAGCCTCGTCTTCAGGGGTGAGGCCGAACTGAGACCGAAATTGAGGGTCATGGAGAGCCCGTCGATAGACCTTATCGAATGCCCGGAGGAGAATCCGAACCCGGCTTTGGAGGTAACGGTACTGGGCCGGCGTCAAAAATCGAGGGCGGAGGACCATGCACAGGGGCCGAGGACCAAAGAATAGCCCCTTACGGCGTAGCTGTTGGTCCAATTGGTCTTGGCTATCATGAGCGAGAGTATCCCGCTCCAAGAGCCCATGGTATATCCGAATCGCTTCCGAAAGGCTCATCCTGAACAAATCCTTTACGATGTCTATTGAGTCTCCGTGCGGGATGTCTCCCCTGAATCGACCCCACCGCTTAGGAGCCGGTCCCACCGAGGCGTAGTCTGAGGTGCCCGGGGCATCTTCGCCAATCGGATGGCCATGTCGGCCATGTGTCGGACGGCCCACTCAAAAAAAGTCGGTGTAATCGAGTAGTAATCCAGGTCCGGAGCCGGGTTCATGAAATCGATCGCGTAAGGAATTCCATCCCGTATGGCCCATTCGACGGTGTTCATATCGTATCCCAGGGCCTGTACGATAGTCAAAGACTCTCGGACGATCCGCTCATAGAGGTCAGGCGGCAGAAATTCCTTTTCCGGGATATACCGACGCGCCCTGGGATCGTACTTCATGACAAGGACTTCTTGTTGCCCCAAACACAGACAGCGGATATATTCCTGCCAATCGATATATTCTTGAAGAATCATCGTTCTCAGGCCAGACTGGTTATAATAGTGGATAACTTCTTCGAGGGAATGGCATATATAGACGTCTTTCCAGCCGCCGCCGTGAGCATCTTTGAGAACGCAGGGCAAGCCTACGTAATGGAGGATGCCCCACCAATCCAAGGGGTAGATCAAGTTGCGTAGACTTTCAGGATGCCGGATACCCGGTACGTACTCTTTGTTGGGGAGGACTACTGTCTTGGGACTAGCAATGCCCAATCGGGTCAAAAGCGAAGCCCCGAAAAACTTGTCATCTGCTGACCACATGAAGGGATTGTTGACGACCCGAACACCTTGGAGTACGGCGTGTTTAAGGAAGGTTCGGTAGTAGGGGACCTCGTGAGAAATCCGGTCGATAATGACAGCGTAGGGGACGGGGTCGTCCATACGGGTGCCGCCCAACTTGACGAATTCTGCCGTGACGCCTGCTTTCCGTTGGCGGACTTCTTCGATAAAGGCCGTCGGAAAAGATTGCTCCATGCCGACTAGCAGTCCGATCTTCAACTCCATAGCCACTCCTCTCGCAAAAGGGGCGATTTCCACATTGGCCTTTCAACCGCCGCCACTGATATAGAGACGAATCATCTGTCGCCACCAGGGCCAGTCGTGGGCCCATCCATCCCATAGAATCAGGCGGTGGGGAATTCCCTTCTGCCACAAAATCTGGGAAAAGGCCTCGTTGTTCGGACGACCGCCGTCCTCCCGACCGGTGACTAAAATGATATCAAGGCGGCGCAAGGCCGCCAGTCGATTCGGTTCATGCTCATGTTGGATAAAATCAAAGGGTTGTGGAAGTATACTAGATCGTCCGAATAACCGCCCGTCCATCGTTTAATGTCGTAGTACCCACTCAGGGCCACTACGCGGCCGACTTGGTGAGGATAACGAAACGCAAAGTTAACAGCATGGTAGGCCCCGAAGCTGGCTCCCGTGACGATTAGGAAGGGGTCCGGATTTTGGTGGAGGGTAAAGGGGGAGAACCTCTTGGAGTATATATCGGTCGTAGAAGTCGTGATTTCTAGCCCGTATCGACGGATGGAGGTGTTCTGCATACCAGCTATGCTGATCAATACTGTCCACGCAGAAGACTTGAATCCAGCCGTTTTCCAGGTAATCCCCTAGAGCCCCGATCATGCCCCGGTCTTCCCATTCGAAGAAGGGAGCCATCGAGGTCGGGAAT
>JANXAA010000127.1 GCA_025061865.1 Acidobacteriota bacterium
CATTTACATAGATCGGTACTTCAAGTTCAGTCGTATAGTCATATATACCAACCGACCGTCCCAGGCCGACCTCTAGCTTTTTATGCCCCAACAGAAGGGCGCCCAGAGCCGTCCCGCCGTAAACCGTACCCCGCAGGACTCGGTAGCGGAAGGAATGCCGGTACCCGAGATTCCCCTGCACGCCGATCAGGGCCATCCGTCCCAGCGGAATGACCAAATCTAAGCCGGGTGCTACGGAGAAATACGTGTCCCATCCCTGAACGGACCGACAGCTGGATAGGCACTTGAGTCGGCACCTCCCAGGAATTTAAGGGTGGGCCGCCAGGCGAAGGGCCCCAGGCGTCGGTATTTCTGTCGAATAACCGCCAGGTCCCGATCTAGCGGATGTCGGGGCGCCGTCTGAGCCCATCCACTGCCAATGCCGGCCATCCCAAACCACCCAAGGTCCCAGAGAAAGGGAAAAGCGAGCAGGGCTATGCACCCCAGTTTTTTCCAAGTCGGCCCTTTTTCAGGGCGTTCCGCTAGTTGAGACTTTTTCGGCATCTCAGCCCTAAAATCATGACTCATGGAAAATACGCCCCACGTGTAAAGTTTTTGAGATTCGCGACAGAAACATTATAAGTTTATCCCGACTTAGGGCCTATGGACCAATGGGGTCCTGAGGGATGGTTTGCCACCCATGAGCTCAAGGGTACTACAGCTACAGGCTACGGGTCATAAGCCGCCTGACTGTTCGCCACGGCACGCCTTCCTGACGTTCGAAGGGGATGTGCTCGAATAACACGATGGTCCCGATGGCGGCCAGGGTTAAGACCCCTGCCATGACCACCCAGCCCAATAAAGGCACTCGAAAGACGACCAAACTCAGTGCTATCGAACCGAAAAGCATCCCGAATCCGTAAAGTAGCAAGACAATCCAGCGTTGACGGTATCCTAATCGCTGGAGCCGATGAAACGTATGGTCCTTCCCGGGTGAAGCAAAGGGGACGAGACCCCGCCGGAGACGGGATACGGTCACCAGCGTCGTGTCAAAGATCGGAACGCCCAGGACTAGAATCGGAAGGAGCCAGTCAACTGAAGCGGGCGCATCCGAAATTCGGATTTTTAAGCCTAAGGTGGCCATCAAGAGGCCCAAGAACATGGCCCCGCCATCCCCCATAAAGATGCGGGCCGGGTGAAAGTTGTAGACCAAAAATCCTAATGATGCGCCTAAAGCGGTAGCCGCCAAGAGACCGGTAAGCGTCTGGCGACTTAAGGCTGCTAAGACGAGAAAGTAGAAAGCCCCGATGGCTGAGATGCCAGCAGCTAAGCCATCCATGCCGTCCAACAAATTAAAAGCGCAAATGATCCCAATAACCCATAAGAGTGTAATCGCATAGTTGACAGCCGTCCAAGGCGTTACCTCGGCATAAATGCCCGCCCCGATGAGGACCATCCGGCTAGGGGCATCGCAAAGAACAACTTGACCTGCGAGTGAAGACGTCCCATATCGTCGAAAAATCCGACGACGGCCACAATCGTCCCGGCGCCCAGGATAGCCCAGGCTTCTCGGAGAACCTTCGTCTCTAGGAAGAATCCCAGCGTCAAGACAGCTGCGCCGAAAATGGCAAGTCCCCCTAGACGTGGGATAGGCCGATGGTGAATCTTCAAGGGCCCCGGCCAGTCGATGGCTTTCCACCGATGGGCCAGCCTGGCTGCCAGGGGAACGCCCGCCAATGTCAGGCTGAAGGCGATCAGTCCTGCAAACGGCCAGGTCCAGGCATATGTCATATGGGTAAACAGGCAGGTTGGCAGGGTTGACGGCCGGCCCGTCGTCGATCCGCTCGGCTGCCCAAAGCGTACCTTCGACGATATCAGACACGCAGGTCCGATTTCGAATCGAATGACCGTCGCCCTGGGCTTCGAAAGAGGTCTACCCGACGTGAGCCCGGGCCATCATGGCCATCACAGCATGGTGTTCCTTGGCCCGGGGCCTATAGACCGTAAAGTACCGGCAAGAGACTTGCCTTTCTACAGCGTTTCCACCGCTCTCATAAACTCTTCCGCTAACCGCTGACGGTCGAAGAACTGTCCGGCAGTTCGGGCCCGTAGCCCCATCTCAGCCAACGCGGCTGGATGCGCCCGTACCCATCGAATGGCCTGAGCAATGGTCCCCGGGTCGTCCGGGTCGGTGACCAAGCCGCATCCATAGGCCTGTACGATCCGGGCCACATCGCTTTCTGGGGGCACAATCGCTAGCACGGGCCGTCCGACCATCAAGACTGAATAAACCTTACTGGGAACGACAAGGCCCTCCAGGCCCCGGCGGAGGGTAACGACGTGCAGGTCCGCTGAAATCAATACATACGGCAAGAGCGTCTCCGGATAGTACGGCCGAAATCGAACGTTAGGCAGGCCGTCGGCCTGCTTCTCGACCCATGCACGGCGGGAACCGTCTCCTACAAAGACCAAACCAATCTCCCTCTCCGTCACTTGGCGGAACGCTTCCAATAAAGTCTCCCACGCCCCGGCGAATCCGATGTTACCCGCATGGACGAGGACGAAGGAGAAGTCTCCCCGAATCTCGCGAATGACGGGATGGTCAGAGTCAGCCGGTGGGTTTATCCGGGCCGTCCCGCCCCGGATGACTATGACCCGGTCGGGGTCGACGCCTTTGGCGACGACTCGGTCTCGCATATCCTCGCCCAGTACAACGACTCGCCGAGCCTGTCGGAGCGACCACCGGTGCAGCCGTTCCCATAAGGACACGAAAGTCCCCGGTTTCACGATTCCAGCCGCCACGGCCATGTCCGGGTGGAGGTCCTGGATATTGTAAATCCACGGGATGCCCCGTAGCTTGGCCACGATGGCGCCTATCAGGGACGTCAAGGGCGGGTCTGTCATAGCCATAAGGACATCTGGCCGGGGACGAATCGTAAGGGTCCGGAGGAATGCCAGGACCATGTAGGACAGGTAATCCGCCAAGCGACCGAACATGCGACGGCGGGAAAAGGCCGTAGAGCCGACCCGTTCGACTACCACACCTTCGTCCTCAGAACGACAGACCCAGTAGTAGGGATACCGTTCCGGGCCGTCTGAGGGACGTCCCGTGAGGACGGTGACCCGATGCCGTTGGACCCACACTCGGGCTAAATCTCGAAGGACTCGACCCGTAGCCCCGACTTCCGGGGGATAACACCGATTCAGGACGAGGATATGCATAGGGCATTAGAAATTCGGACATCAGGGATGTCGAGTTAGAGATACGGCACGGCCTGGGACTCCCATGGACGCGTTCGACTCATATCGACTTCGATACATACGCATCGCATTTCTCCATGGGCGCCCCTCAATACATTCTTGAAGGACTCTAAGATGCCATTGTCATGCATTCACCTTTCTATCAAAAATCTTCCGATAGCCAGTACGTCCATGTGGGTACGCAGGAAACAGTCGAGAGCTTCTTCCGGCGTGCACACGATGGGTTCATTTTCGTTAAAGGACGTATTCAATAGGACGGGAACCCCCGTGAGCTTGCCGAACTCATCGATGAGTCGCCAGTACAGCGGGTTCACCGGTCGACTGACCGTCTGCAGCCGGCCTGTCCCGTCCACGTGGGTCGGGGCCGGAATCACGCCCCGCTTTTCAGGACGCACCCGATAAGCCATCAGCATGAAAGGCGACGGATAGCTCTGTTGGAAGTATTCTCCCGTACACTCTTCCAGAATCGACGGGGCAAAAGGCCGGAAGGGCTCCCGGTGCTTGACCCGGCGGTTCAAAACGTCCTTCATCTCGGGCCGCCGGGGGTCGACGACGATACTCCGATTCCCCAAGGCCCGGGGGCCCCACTCCATTCGCCCCTGAAACCAGCCGACGACCTTCCCTTCAGCGATACGCTGGGCCGTCTTCCGGACCAGCTCGTCTTCTGGCAGCTCCGCAATCCGCAACCCGCCGTCTGCCCTCTTATCGATGGCCTGTCGAATTGCGGCTTCCGAAAATTCAGGTCCCCAGTAAGCGTGGTTCATCACGAAGGACCGAGGCTTTCCCAGGACCTGGTGCCACACGTAGAAGGCTGCTCCGATGGCCAAACCTGCATCGCCAGCCGCTGGCTGAATGTAGAAGTCCTCAAAGGGCGTCACGTTGAAAATCTGGCCGTTGGCCACGCAATTGAAAGCCACGCCCCCGGCATAGGCCAGGGCCTTTGCCGGTAAGCCCGTCCGGCGCTCAATCAGCCGGTACAGGGCGTTCCACTGATGAAAAACGACTTCCTCCAGCCGGGCTTGAAGCGTTGCTGCCAGGTTCTCATGCCGGCGCTCGATAGGCGCAACCGTCGTGGGGGATTGATTTGGGTCGTCCGGACGGACCGAGGACCGCAGACCGGCGCTGAAAGCTGGCCGGGCTCGGTTTTCGGTATCCCGCCCCCGGTCCCTGACCCAAGGTCCCATACACCGCCGCAGTGGTCCGAAGCGACGTACGAAGAAATCTGAAAACAGAGGCCCTAACTGGGGTTCACCCTCAGCCCAGGTCATCGTAGGACCATCTACATGATGCCGGAAGTACCGCAAGCCCAGGTACTGGGTCACGGCTGTGTAGTACATCCCGACCGAATGGGGGAAAGCGACGCTTCCCCAGATGTAAATTCGGTTCCCCTCGCCGAAGCCCCACATGGCGCTGGCGAAGTCGCCGAGGCCGTCCAGCGACAGCAGGGCCGCCCGCTCGAAGGGCGAGACGAAGAAGGCGCTGGCGATATGGGCGACATGGTGTTCGATGAAGTGGAAGCGGGCCCGGATGCGGGCGGGGTCCACGTCGAAGGCTTGCGCCAACGTTGTGCGGATGTCACCGAACCGTCCCCAGGCCCGGAGTCGGTCGAGGGCCAGTTGGGGCATTCGCAGGGCGTACCAGGCCTTCCGCAGTAGCCGCACGTTCCGCTTCCGAGGGATAGCAATGTGGTCTACTTCGTCGATCTGGACCCCCGCGGCGTCGAGACAATATCGGACCGCATGGGCCGGGAATCCAGCGCAGTGCTTGATACGAGTGAACCGTTCCTCCTCGGCGGCGGCCACGAGCTGGCCGTCTACGACGATGGCCGCCGAGGCATCCCCGTGATAAACGTTAATGCCCAGGATGATCATGCGTCCCTGACCCCCAGAGCCTCCGGTCACGCCAGCGTCCCACGAACCGGTCGTCCCTTTAGGCTCTGTCCTCCACTCTTACATTGAGATCTTACATTGAGACCTATCTGCCGAACTGCCAATCGAATCGCTTTTTCCCTTTTTCCTTGCCCCCCCAAGGTCGCCATGCTACCATTCAGGAGGGAAAATCTGCCGATAGGAGGCGCCGATGCCGGTCATCACGGTCCCCAAGGTCCTGCGGGATAAACTCGGGGAGGAGGGGGCGGACGCCCTGGTAGAGCTCATCAATGCGGCCAGCGACCGGACCCAAGCCGACGTCCTGACCTTCGTGGAAGAGAAGTTCGAGCGCCGTCTCTCGGAAGAAGCGGCCAAGTTCAACAGCCGGCTGTCGGAGGAGATCGCCAAGCTGGACCATCGGATCAGCGAAGAGGTAGCTCGATTAGACCGCCGTATCACCGAGGAGGCGGCTCGACTGGACCGTCGCATCACCGAAGAGGTCGCCCGTCTGGAGGTGAGACTCGCCGGCCTGGAAGCCAAGATAGCAGAAGTCCGAGCCGACTTGATCCGCTGGATGTTCATCTTCTGGGTCGGCCAACTGGGCGCCATCCTGGGCATCCTCTTTGCCTTCTTCCGCCAGTGACGACTACGCCTCACGCCGCAGGAGTAGCCCTATCGTGCCGTCCCCTCGTCACTCCTTCACCCCGACTGGCATCCCGACCCAATAGTGGACCAGGCCCAGGTATTCCCGGACGACACTGAGGGCAAACTGTCGGTTCTGCCACCACGTCCTTGGATCGAATCGGTCATAGCGGGCGGCCCGCACGATGGCTCGAGGTCGTCCGCCAGTCAGTCCATGCCACATCACGCGGACCCGCCGGGTGTGATATTTGGACGTCACGACGATGACAGGCCGTTCCTCTTTTGCAAAGGCCTGTGCGATGTTCGGACCTCTTCGTCAGTGGTACGCGGATGGCCGTCGATGAACCGGATAGCCGACGGCGGGACGCCCATTCGGATCAAGACTTCCCGACTCCAATCCCACTCCTGGGGCCTATGGATGCCCAGCTCCTGGAGGGTTCGGTCTTCCCACCCGAGATGACTCCGGATCAAGGCGACCTGGGGTGCCCAACCGGCCCGATAGAGCTCAGCGGCTTCCATAGCCCGAAAAGGCAGGTGTCCGTTCAGCACAGTGATGGCGACTGCCGGTTCCAGTCGGTCTTCGACGACCAAAAAAGCCCCCAGTCCCTCCAAAGGGGGGCGCCATCTGACCGTAACCAGCGCCGCTAACGCCAATAACCCGATACCCCACCGAAACCACCGTCCCATCATCATCCTTCATGCGGCCGGCAGAATACCCCAGGTCCCGTCGGAAGCGGTTGAGGGTCTACCTTGACAGCCTGGCCGTCTTTGCGACGCCGACTCAAGGCGCCCAGGACCACAAGGGCCCAGGCCCGAGACCAGTGGAGGCGGCCCCTT
>JANXAA010000128.1 GCA_025061865.1 Acidobacteriota bacterium
CTGGCTGTGGACCCCTGGCATGCCCTGCGGGTCTATGAGCAGGTCGAGTGGCCCGAGGACGCCGTCGTCGTCGTCGAGAGCGGCCTCGAGGCCCCAGACGTCCTGCGGCGCTATACGGCCGCGGGGCTTCGACACTTCTTGGTCGGCACGGCGTTCCTGCGGTCCGACCGGCCCGGGGATGTCCTGCGAGCCTGGCTTTCAACGATAGAGAAAGGTGGGCCGATGGGCTGATAAGCGGTCAGCCGGTCGGTGTGACGACTCGGGATACCGGCCGTCTGCCCATCGGTTAGGACTCTGGCTTGTCTCCCGGCTGTGGCCGTGTGAGTCCTGGGGGTCGGGTGCAGGCCCCAGGGTCACCGAAGACCCGACCCTTAGCACCTAACGTTGAAGTAGTAGCCGCTTCCGAGGGCTATACCTATATTTAAGCCGGAAGTTCATCCCCTCCCAGACTGAGACCTGATGAGCACACCGATGGAAAGGCCCCTCGAGGCCCACGTAGCGGACGACCCCTTCCGGATCGGGGACCGCACGTTTCGCTCTCGTCTCATCTTAGGGTCGGCCCACTATCCGAACCCGGAGGTCATGCTCCGGGCTATCCAAGCGGCCGGAGCCGAGGTCGTGACGGTCGCCGTCCGGCGGGTGAACCTGCGGGATCGGTCACCCTATGACCTGTGGAGTCTACTCCAGTCAGCGGGTCTGTTCATCCTTCCGAATACGGCGGGATCATACACGGCCCGGGAGGCCGTCCTGTTGGCCCGATTGGCTCAAGAGGCCTTTGAGACGAACTGGGTCAAGCTGGAAGTCATCGGTGACGATAAGACCCTCTGGCCCGACGTCGAGGAACTCCTGAAAGCGGCCGAGGAGCTGGTCCGGGACGGCTTGACGGTCTTGCCCTACACGACGGATGACCCCGTCGTGGCCCGGAAGTTGCAAGACATCGGTTGTGCGGCCGTCATGCCCCTGGGAGCTCCTATCGGCTCCGGGATGGGCATTCTAAATCCCTACAATATCCGTCTAATCGTCGAGCAGGCTCGGGTCCCCGTCATCGTAGACGCCGGCGTGGGGACAGCCTCCGACGTGGCCATCGCCATGGAGTTGGGCTGTGACGGGGTCCTCTTGAATACAGCCGTTGCCCGGGCGCAAGACCCGGTCCGCATGGCCCTGGCCATGCGCTGGGCCGTCGAGGCTGGCCGACTGGCTTACCGAGCGGGTCGGATCCCCAAGCAGTTTTACGCCCGACCCTCCAGCCCGATGGAGGGCCGTATCGAATGGACGTCGGTTGCCAAGGCCCCTTAGGGGGCCTATATATTTAGTTCCAACCTCCTGCAAAGGCCGGGTGATGAAGCGGCGGGTCGACGTACCAGGCCATCATCAGAAGGTCGATGGGTTCGTCACCTCGACGGGCCTCCCGCTGGCGGGAACCGGCGTTCCTTGACCCCGCACTGAGCCGATAGGACTCTCTGTCCAGGAGGATGGCCTTGCCGTTTATCGGACCTGTGCCGGACTGGAACGAGCCGGACCGGAAGCGTCGTCGGAAGAAGAAGCGGGTTCCCTTGGAGACGGCCTTGCCCTCGGAACTGCTGGGCATGGCCATAGAGGAGGGTGTCGACGATGGCGTCGGGGAGGTCGGGGACTGGCTGACGTCCTTAGACACCTTCGACATGGACGACATCATCGAGCTGGGGCTTCCGGCCGACTTGGACGAGCTGGAGCACGTCCCCCTTCGTCAGAGCGTCCCGGAAGGACTCCTGGAGGAGGACGCCGAGGCTCGGGAAGCCCGCATGGCCGACCCCGTGAAGATGTATCTCCGGGAGATGGGTGTCGTGCCCCTCCTGACCCGGGAGGGGGAGATCGCTATCGCCCGTCGGATCGAACAGCACCGCGACCACATGCTCCGCGCCCTGTACTCCTCGCCCGTGACGATTCGGGAAGTCCTCGGCTACCTGACCCGGCTTCGGAAAAATCCGAAGTTCCTGGCCAAGCTGGTCGACCACCACGACGAGTTCGGCAAGCCTATCAACATGGAGAAACGTTATGTCGAGGTCATGCCCCTCTTGGAAGAGATCGAGCGCCAGTTTCACCACGTGTTGGAGGTCTACCGCCACGTCCAGCCCAACGGGGATGCCCATCAGAACCGCCGGTATCGGAACCAGATCTACCAGGCCCGTGCTCGGATCGCCCGATTGATGTGCCAGGTCGGCTTCAACCAGGAGACCCAGAAGCGGTTTATCGAGCGGGTCGGCCAGACGGTCCAGCAGTTCGAACAGATGTGGGAACGCCTGGACAAGCTCCAGGCCATGCGCAAGAGTAGCATCAACGGCAATACGGATGTGATCCAGACTGAAATCCGCCGGATCCGTCAGCAAATCCGGGCCCTGGAGCGGGAGATGGGGATCAGTTCCGAAGCCCTCCGGAAGAACTACACGACGATCCTCCACGAACGGGAAGAGATGGAACGGGCCAAGGGTGAGCTCGTCGAGGCCAACCTGCGGTTGGTCGTCAGCATCGCCAAGAAGTACGTCAACCGGGGTCTCCACTTCCTAGACCTCATTCAGGAGGGGAACATCGGCCTCATGAAGGCGGTCGAGAAGTTCGAGTACAAGCGGGGCTTTAAGTTCTCGACTTACGCCACATGGTGGATCCGCCAGTCCATCACCCGGGCTATCGCCGACCAGGCCCGCACGATCCGGATTCCCGTCCATATGATCGAGACGGTCAACAAGATCGCCCGTACGACCCGGGACCTTATCCAGGAGTTGGGCCGAGACCCGACGCAGGCGGAGATCGCCGAACGACTTGGGATGCCCGTCTCCAAGATTCAGAAAATCCTGAAAGTCACCCAGGAGCCCATCTCGCTGGAGACCCCCGTCGGCGACGACGGCGATACCCGTCTGGAAGATTTCCTGGAAGACCGTCTGATCCCCCTCCCCGAAGAGGCAGCCCTCCGTCAGTGCCTTCAGCAGGAAACGGAGTGGGTCCTCCGCCAACTGTCCCCCCGCGAGGAGATGGTCCTCAAGATGCGCTTCGGCCTGGGCGACGGTTTGGAACGCACTCTTGAGGAGGTCGGCCAGAGCTTCGCAGTCACCCGGGAACGGATCCGTCAGATCGAAGCCAAGGCCCTCCGGAAACTACGCCATCCCATGCGGGCCCGCCGCCTGAAAAGCTTCCTACGGTGACGCCGTGACGTCTTCATGGCATGACGGCCTGCACTCGTCGATTCACCGGGCCGTCCTGAGGCCTTGACATCTTGAAAAGTCCTCGGCAGTCGTTAAATTACTTTATAGAAGATGCTCCTTGAAGAAGGGCCCACTTGCACCTGGGGGCCTGCGTCGTGCATTTCGCATCGGATGTCTCGGCTCGGGCCCTTCCGACGTGCGCCCGTAGCTCAACAGGTAGAGCCACCGGCTCATAACCGGGAGGTTCCGGGTTCGAGTCCTGGCGGGCGCACCAGACCACCATACCGGTTCTCAGCGGAAGCTGGTGAGGGATGACGACAGCCGAACAGCTTCAGTGGCTGATTCAGCTCTATCACTGGGATAGTCAGCTCGCCGAGCAGGTTCAGCGCCTTGAGACGTATCCCCTCCGGCTTCAAGCGCTCCAGACCCTCCGTCAACAGGTTCAGCAGAAACTGGAGGAGGCCCACCAAGCTTGGCGGATGACCCGTCAGAAGCGGGAGGAGAAGGAATTCCAAGTCGCTAAACTCGAACAACACATCGAACACCTCCAGAGCGCGGCTCGGCAAGCCAAGAGCAATCGGGAATATGCGGAGACGCTCCTGAAGATCGAGGACGTCCGCCACCGGATCCGGCAGATGGAGGACGAACTCCTCGAGTGGATGGAAAAGGAAGATAAGGCCTTTCAGGCTTGGAAGACCCTGGAGGCGGAAGTCCAAGCCCAACTGCGGGACCTGGACCATCAGGTCGCTCAAGTCCAGCAAGAGCAACAAGCACTGGAGGCCCAGGTCCGTCGGCTCCGGGCCCAGCGGGAGGCTTTTGCTCATCGACTCCCCCGGACGCTCCTGCAGATTTACGAGCGGATCGCCCAAAATCGAGGTGGGGTAGCCTTGGCGGAAGTCCGAGACCAGGTGTGCGGAGCGTGCCACGTGCAACTCCGCCCTCGGTTGTATCAGTCCCTGCGGACGATGGAGGACCTGGTCGTCTGTGAAAATTGCCAGCGCATCTTGTTCCTCCCCGAGTGGGCCCAGTCGGTGCCGGTCGCTGAATGAAGGCTGCTGGCTTGGCCCCAGGTCTCCGTCAGGGTGTCGGGTCCCGGGTGTGCGGTGGTGGAGTATTAGCCCCTGTCGTCAGGGGGCCGGGAAGCGGGAAAGGCCGATTCCCGGCTCCTCGACCCCGGATCCTCTCAGCACCCGGGACCTGACACCCACGCGTCGGACGCCCCGGGAGGGATTGAGCGGGTGCTGTGCATTCGATATGTCGTGGCCAACCAGAAGGGCGGCGTCGGTAAGACGACGACTGTCGTGAACGTGGCGACGGCGATGGCCATCGCCGGCCGGCGGGTCCTCGTCGTCGACGTCGACCCTCAGGCCAATGCCACCAGTCATCTGGGCGTGCCGCAGGACTTGCCCCGGAATGCGTACCGGGTCCTCATCGGTGAGCAGTCCGCCGTGGAGGCCTGCGTGCCGACGGAAGTCGAGAACCTGTGGCTCTTGCCGGCCCATCCCGACTTGTACGGTATCACCCTGGAACTGCCGCAGGTCGAAGACTGGCCGTACCGCCTTCAGCGAGCCCTCCAGGGTCTCATCCCCCGCTTTGACTTCATCTGGATCGACACCCCGCCGTCCTTGGGAATCCTCACGATCAATGCGATGGCCGCCGCCCGCTTTTTGGTCGTCCCCATCCAGTGCGAGTACTTTGCCCTGGAGGGCCTGGCGACCCTCCTGCGGGCCATGGACCGGATCCACCGGGCTTACAACCCTGAGCTAGAACTCCATGCCATCGTCCTCACGATGTACGACGAACGCACCAACCTGGCGTATCAGGTCCGCCAAGAGTTGACGACCCACTTCCCCGACCGTGTCATGAAGACCGTCATCCCCCGTAACGTTCGACTGGCCGAGGCGCCCAGTTTCGGCCGGCCCGTCTTCTTGTACGACATCCGGTCTCGGGGTGCCCAGGCCTATTTGGAACTCGCTAAGGAGTTGCTAAATCATGAAGCGCATCGCACTGGGTCGTGGGCTGGACGCCCTGATGCCTGAGACGGGCGTCCCGGCCCAGGTCGTCCAGGAGATCGAGGTCGACCGAGTCGACCCGAATCCCCTCCAGCCCCGTCGCCAGGTCGAGGACGGGAGCCTCCAGGAGTTAGCCGAGTCGATCCGCCGGACGGGTCTCCTCCAGCCGGTCATCGTGCGTCGGAAGGGCGATCGGTTCGAGTTGGTCGCCGGGGAGCGTCGCTGGCGGGCCGCCATCCTGGCTGGCCACCGGCGGGTCCCGGCCATCGTCCGGGACGTCTCCGATGAGGCCTCCCTGGTCCTGGCCCTGATCGAAAACATCCAGCGGCAGGACCTGAATCCCGTCGAGGAAGCCCAGGCCTACCAAACGATGATCCGAGAATTCCACCTCACGCAGGAGGAAGTCGCCGAGCGGGTCGGTAAGCCTCGGGCGACGGTCGCCAACTACCTGCGTTTGCTTCGGCTTCCCCCGGAGGTCCTGCAACTCCTGGCCGAGGGGGTTCTAACGATGGGTCATGCCAAGGTCCTGCTGAGCTTGCAGGACGCGGCCCTGCAGACGCGGTTGGCCCGACGGGCCGTCGCCGAAGGCTGGTCGGTCCGTCGTCTGGAGCAGTGGGTCGGGGGTCGACCGAGGCGCCCTCGGAACCGCCAACTGACTCTATTGGACCCCGACTGGCAGGCCGCCGTCCAGCGTCTTCAACGGCATTTGGGTGCTCGCGTGGAGGCAGTCCCCCAACGTCGAGGCGGTGTCCTGCTGCGCATTTACTTCGCCGATTGGGAGGCTGTCGACCGGTTTTATCGGCAGGTCGTTCCCTCTACAATAGAGCTCGAGTCTCCTGAGGAGTCGAGCTTTCATGAAGGTGAGTTCCCTTTCTGAGTCCACCAACGTGACCGCCCTCCTGTCCGAGGACATCTCCGTGGAGGGGAAGCTTCGGTTCCAGGGCTCCCTCCGCATCGAGGGCACCTTCAAGGGCCAGATCGAGGGCGGGCAGGAGCTAGTCCTGGGCAAGCGGGCGACAGTCGAGGGGACCGTCCAGGTGGACCGTATCTTTGTCCACGGCGCACTCCGCTGTGAAGAGGTCCGAGCCGACCGACTCGAGATCTTTCCTGAGGGTCGGGTCCAGGGCCGTATTGTCGTCCAGAGCCTGGTCGTCCACGAGGGCGGCATCCTGCAGGCCGAGTGCATCATGGAAGAAGCAGCCCAGCCCCGACTCGTGGCCGGCCATCGGTAGGACGAAACCGATAATTTTACTGAATCATTGGCCTATGACGATGAGGAGACCTGCATGATTCGACTCAAAATTCGGGATAAAGTCGTCGAGCTGGCGCCGG
>JANXAA010000129.1 GCA_025061865.1 Acidobacteriota bacterium
TACTCGTTTGGCATCATGCTGGCCGCCTTCATCACGGGCATTGCCGTCGGCGCCGCTGTCTTGGCCCGTATCGAGCGGTTCATCGAGAATCCCCTGCGATTCTTCGGATGGACGCAGGTCTGGGCGGGCTTGCTCGTCCTCCTCCCCCTGCCTTTGTATCCGTACATCCCGTGGTTGTTCAAGCAGTACGCCAGTCTGTTCTCCAGCCGGCTCGGGGCCTTCTACCTCTACGAATTCGGCAAGCTCCTGCTCTGCTACCTCATCATGCTTCCGCCGACGGTATTCATCGGCATGGCCCTGCCCCTACTCGTGAAGGGCCTTAGCCGGAGCCTGACCTCCTTAGGTCAGGATACCGGTCGCGTGTATGCATGGAACACCTGGGGCAACGTCCTGGGTGCTCTGGTCGCCGGGATGGCCCTCCTACCGGCCCTGGGGACGGAGCGTCTGATTCGGTGGAGTGCCATCGGGAACGGCTTCCTGGGCCTGGCGGCCGTGGTCCTCTTTCGCGGCTCGGCGCCGACGGAGCGTCGTGCTGGATGGGTCGCCGTCGTGCCGGCTGGATTGGCCATCGGCTTGATGGTCGCCTACCCATTCCTGACGGGACCCTGGGATACCCGGTGGTTTACGCTCCAGCCGTTCCGGCGAGGCCCTGCCCTGTCTTTAGCCGAGACTCAGCGGCGCTTCCAGTCGCAGGAAGTCGTCCTCTCCCGAGACGATCCGGCTGCCCACTTGATGGTCGTGCGCTACCGACCTCCGAGGCAGGCCTCGGATACCCATGGGAAGAACGAGAATGCGCGGGAATCTGAGAGCTATACCCTGTTCGTGAATGGCAAGCCGGACGCTTCTTCGCATGGCGATATGCCGACCCAGGTCCTTTCAGCCCACATTCCCCTGCTCTTGCATCCGGATCCTCAGGACGTCCTCATCATCGGCCTGGCCAGCGGTACGACAGCCGGCTCGGCCCTGAAGCACCCGGTCCGTCGGGTGGACGTCGTCGATATCGTCGGGGCCATGCCTCAAGCGACCCGATTCTTCCTGCCGTGGAATGGAAATCCCTTCGCCGATCCCCGGTTTCGACTCATCATCGACGACGCCCGGAGCTACTTGCTGTACACCCGCTATACTTACGACGTCATTATCTCAGAACCTTCGAACCCCTGGATGGCTGGGACGGGGGCCCTGTTCTCGGTCGACTTTTATCAGCAGGCCGTTCGCGCCCTGCGGCCCGACGGGCTATACCTCCAGTGGCTTCAGGCCTACGAGATGGGGGACTCTGCTTTCGTCGCCGTCGTCCGGAGCTTTCGGCAGGTCTTCCCGTGGGTATATGGATTCCAGGGAAATTCCAAAGACGTTCTCCTTATCGGCAGCCGGACGCCCCTCCGACCCCGATGGGACGTCCTGCAAGAACGCTGGGAGCGCATTCGGGACCACCTAAGGACCTTGCGCATCGAAGACTTGCCAACCCTGCTCTACTTCCAGCGGTTCTCCCCGGCCACAGTCGATTACATCGCTGCCCTGGATGACTTAGAGAATACGGACGACAATCACCTTCTTGAGTACCGGGCCCCGCGAGACCTCTTCCAGCGCCTCGGTGTCGTCTTGCCCGAACGCTTCGACGAGCGTCCGATAGCCGCCCCGACCCTGTTCTGGAACGAGTATGTCCGACGTCATAGGCAGAACGTCCGGCCTTTAGTAATCCTACCTATCTTAGCCGACAGCCGCATCGGGTATCCCGACCTCCTACGCACCTTTCAGATAGTCACCTACCACCTCTACGGGCTGGATTTGAGGACCCGCCCCGAGGCGGCTCCGTGGTTCCCGCCGACGTTCTGGATCCAGGCCCCGCTCTCGGGCAAGACCCTCGCCGACCAGGTTCAGACCTGGCTTCAGCAGGGGCTCCGGTCCCAGGCCGCCCGGCTCGTTCAGGAATATGCGCCCGTCATCCTGACCGCCTCCGTCCTGTCTCCTGAGCAAGCCGCCTTTTGGGAGGTCCACCTGCGGGCCTGGGTGTCGGACTCGGTGCCGGAACCGCCACTTCGCCAAATCTATATTGAATGGCTTATGGCTACAGGGCAGACCCAAGAGGCCACCCAGGCCCTTCTCGGGTGGTTCCAAAGTCCGTCCCCGCCCCCGGTCGAGTGGGCCGTCCTGCGGGCCTGCCAGATCGACCGGACGGACCTTTGCGAGACAGTCCGAGCGGCCGCTTTACGACGTGGGACTCATCTCGTCTTAGAGCGTCTTGGGGAAATCGGGGCATGGCGAGGGGAGGTGGAAAGATAGGGACAGACTTAGCACCAGGTCGAGGCACGTCCCCAACCTGGCTGATGAATGATGATGCAATTGACCATTCGGGTGTTCGGCGGGTCGAGAACCCACTTGTCGGAAGCTGGCAGGTCGGTGGGCGTTAGGTCTCCCCTGGGTTCTTTGGCCACGGCCGACGGCTCGCTTACACGATTTGTCCATCTGCCGAACTGCCCGACGGCCGAATTCCCGGACGGCCGGAAGGAGGTTTTCCATGGCGGCTACGTTAGAGGAACGGGTCGCTTACCTGGAGGGCCGGGTCGAGGAACAGTCTCGCCTGGGCGCCGAACTTCGGGAGATGGTCTCCCACTTGGACCAGAAGGTCGACCGCTTTCGGGAAGAACTGATGGCCCGCATTCAGGCGGTCGACCAGAAGGTCGACCGGGTCCGGGAGGAGCTCATGGCTCAAATCCGGGCCGTCGACCAGAAGCTGACAGCCCAGATTCAGGCCGTCGACCAGAAGGTCGACCGCTTTCGAGAAGAACTGGCCGCTCAGATCCGGGCCCTGGACCAGAAGATGACCCGATACTTCACCTGGCTGATAGGGCTATACGTCGCTGGCCTCTTGGCCATCATGGCGGCCCTGCTGGGTCGGTAAGCGGGATTCGGCACACCCCGGGGATTCGGGAATCCAGCCGTCGGAAGACGCCAAGTCGATAGGCGTTGAGGGGCCTCAAGGGGTCCTCAGGCCACGGCCGTGGCGTTAGTGGCGCCTTTGAGCCCCTGGGGGCGAACCCGGCTGGAGGGAACCCAGCTGCCCAACTGCCCGATTCTGGAGGTCCCCATGCGTCGGAAG
Organism: Acidobacteriota bacterium; assembly: GCA_025061865.1. Classification (GTDB taxonomy): domain Bacteria; phylum Acidobacteriota; class HRBIN11; order HRBIN11; family HRBIN11; genus HRBIN11. The sequence continues at coordinate 3,098 of JANXAA010000129.1, forward strand.
GTTTCCATCGGGACGGGGCGGCTCAGCGTCCGGGCCCTACTGGCCGTCTTGGGCCTGACCTTCGCCCTGCAGATTGCCTGGAATTACCGGACGGAACGCCACTTCGGGGCAGCCTTCCCGACCATCTACTCGGTCCTGTACCTCCCCCGGGGCACGCTCCTGGACCTCATCTCGATGGGCTTCCGTCAGACCCTGGCCGACGTCATCTACCTGTGGTCGATTCAGTTCTACGGAAGCTACGAAAACCCCATCCGCTATCAGTACATCCATAAAATCTACACGCTTATCGCCGAGCTCGACCCCCTGTACCGGGACCCCTACCGCCTGGCTGGCCTCATCTGCGTCTACGAGGAACGTCGCCTCTACGACTGCGCCCTGCCGATCCTCGACCTCGGCCTTCGCAACAACCCCGACGCCTGGGAAATCGCCGTCGATGCCGGCTACTATAGTTGGTATCAAGCCCGGGACTACAAAAAAGCCTACGAATATTTCGATAAAGCCTCCCGCATCCCTGGCGCACCGCCCTGGACCATCTCCTGGAAGGCCCGCCTCAAAGGCGAGATGGGCCGTTTGGAGGACGCCTTAGCCCTTTGGCGCTACGTGGCCGAGACGGCCCCCGACAGCTTTACGGGTCGGGTCGCCCAGTCTCATATCCATGACCTGCAACTGTGGATCCAAGCTCAGGAAATTCAGCGTTGGGTCGACCGCTTCTATCAACGCTATGGCTTCATCCCCCGGGACCTCACCGCCCTACGCCAAATTGGCTATACGGGACCCTTAACAGACCCCGAGGGCCGTCCCTTCCGGTACAACCCCGCCATGGCTCGGGTCGAGCCCCATCCCGACTCGCTTATCTTCCAATCTCATCTGTTCCGACAAAGAGTGTGGTAATCAGGGGGTCGGCTTTTGCGGGCTTTGGAGGCAGGGTTCGCCAGGCGGGCCGATAGCCTTCAAGGCTACCTTTGGGGTCGCCCCTGGGAGGGACAACCTGCGGCCCCCTTACCCCTCCATGGAAACCACGGGCCCCGGGGCAGTGCCTCCCCGCCGGGGCATCCTGCTGTAGCGACGCCGGTCCGCGTGGGAGGAATCGCTGGCCTGCTCAATACAACGGCTTCACCTCTGCATCCCCTCGGGAAAGGCAATGAACTGGCCCCCTGCAAATACGATGTCACATCGGACCTCGGTAAAGCCCGCACAGGTCAGCGTACACGTGCCTTCCGGCTCGTACGCATTCAAAGCGGCATTCCACTTGGCGTGGGTGCAATCGGCTTGATGGTCCCGCCCGAGGCTCCGTAAGCTGTAGTGCGTAGCCCACGGATTGGTCCATATTTGGAGGCAATTATCGTCTCCTATGTCCACGGAGCCGCCGCCTTGCACCCCCAAACCCACATAGTGCAAAGGCCACCGCCAGCCGTCGCAGACCACCGGATTTTGAAACCACCAGCCGCCCTTCTGGAGACCTATCGAAATGCCAGCTGGCGTTTTGCAGTCAGGAGCCCCCAAATCCCCGTCGGTGGGGGGATAGGCACTACAATCCGTAAACGCGGACTCGATGGCATTGCCAAGGGCCTTCATATCGCCCATCGTCCGCTTCTGCCGAGCCCTCTGGATCGCCGATAGCAGGTTCGGGATGGCGATGGCGGCGATGATGCCGATGATCGCCACGACGATGAGGAGCTCGATCAGAGAAAAGCCCGACCGGCTTTTGGAAGTCCGTCGGACCCACATGACACCCCCTCTTTGGGAATACCTTTATAGACCAATCCTTTCCAAGGCTGACAATTAAATACATTACTTCGACTCTTTTCAACTCTTACGAAGTGGATGGAGTGGGTAAAGTAAGAATAGGGGAGCGTAAGACCGACTCGAGGAGGTGAGAGGGCCCCCTCAAGCCGGGGCCCTCTCATCAGACTGAAAGTTGGAAGATTATTTCTGGAAGCCCTCCGGGAAGGCGACAAACTGACCGCCTGCAAAGGCGATATCACAGGCCACGTTGCCAAATCCTTGACAAGTAACCGCACCCGCGCACGGGGTACCCCCGACTTCATAAATATTGTTCGTCGCATTCCACTGGGCATGGTTGCAGTCCGTAGCACCATCCCGGCCCAAGCTTAGAAGAGATGCCGTCATCTTCCATGCAGTGCCAAAAACGTTTGTACAGTTGGGGTCTCCCACAGTTGTCACCGTACCGGGGTCACCCGTGGCGGGAGATTTATAATCCATAGGTCGTCGCCAGCCGTCACAAATGATGGGGTTCTGAAGTGCACCTGCCTTGGAGAGGTTTTGGACCAGCGTACCAGGCGTTTTGCAATCTGCACCCAAGGGACCACTGTTATCTCCCGCTGGATAAGCCCCGCATTCCGCGTTGATCGACTCGATAGCCGTGCCTAGCGACTTCATGTCGCCCATCGTCCGCTTCTGGCGGCCCTTCTGGAGGGCCGACATCAGGTTCGGGATGGCGATGGCGGCGATGATGCCGATGATCGCCACGACGATGAGGAGTTCGATCAGGGAGAACCCCTGGCCCTTTTTACGTTTCAGCATGGGACAACCTCCCAAAATGGATTTTAAGGGCAAACAGGCAGGTGGGCCGATGGGAAGATTAGCAACCTTCGTGCCGATGGGGGGTACCCGCATACGTGACCCCGACAGAAGGCCTCGCACTGCAAGTCTCTACGCCCAACGGCCGCCCCGGCGGGCCGCCCAAGGGCTGGGCCCGTCTATTCCCAAAGGGTCCAAAAATTGAGCCTCTGGACGGTCACGGGATGGACCTTTCAGGCCTGGCACTCGGGCCGACGGGCAGGTCGACAGATAGGCAGGCAGGGCATAAGGGCGGCTCTGTGGGGACTCCCATGGACATCGAGTCAAAGGGGGCCCCGCATACTCGAAATGCCCGCATGGCGGCAGGCTCCCGAGAGCTCGACGCCCCCACGACGGCGGACGTTTGGAATAGTATCGTTTGGAATAGTGAGGACATCGGCATGACAGGCGGCGTTCCCAGGGGCAGGGAGAACTCCCTTAACTGGACGCGCGCGGGACGAACCAGCGGGTTGACCCTATCTGCCCACCTGTCTACCTCCTTCCTTGCCGGAAGAAATCTTGGAGGAGTTGGCGGGCCTCGGCCGCCCGGACGCCCCATACGAGGACGGGGCGATGATTGAAGGCCACGTTTCCCAGGACAGACACGACGGTCCCGCAGGCGCCGGCCCGGGGGTCCGGCGTAGCGATCACGACCAGGGGGATGCGGGTCAGCAAGATGGCGCCGGCGCACATCGGGCAGGGTTCCACGGTGACGTAGAGGGTCGTCTCAGACAGCCATCGGCTACGAGTCGACCGGAGAGCCTGCCGAAGGACACGGATTTCGGCGTGTTCTA
>JANXAA010000012.1 GCA_025061865.1 Acidobacteriota bacterium
GTCGTCCTGGACCCCTTCGCCGGCGTCGGGACGACCGCCGTCGAAGCCTATCTCTTGGGGCACCATAGCTGAACGGTCGATATTAACCCTTTGACGCCCTTCCTGGTGAGGGTCAAGCTGGAACCTATTCCAAAACGGACGCTTCCGACCGTCTGGAAAACGACCCTGGACCCCATCCCCCCACATGCGCCGGAGCCGAGACGACTTTGTGCCGGCTTGGAGAGACCTGATGCATTGGTTTCCAGAAGAAGTCTTGCCTCTGCTTCGGCGTATGTGGGGCCATTTACGTAGGGCGAGAGATTCTGTAGAGACTCGCATTCTCCAGGCGGCGGCCCTGATCGTGACCCGCTATTTCTCGTGGGGCGATTCGAGGGTCCCGAAGTCGTTTAAGTCAAAGCGCCGAGAGCTGAGCTTCCAAGGATTCTTGGCGAACTGGCCCGAAACCCAGACCTGCCCTTCACACTACTTAGGGAGACGGCCCGGCGTTACATTTATGGGGCCGTCGTTCTCCATCAGATGGCCCGGGGCTGAGACGTGGAGGTCCTCGAGGATCCATCATTTTTGAGCCCATCCCCTGACCGTCTCTGGGCACTGACCCAGACCATGGACGCCCGCCAGATAGGTCCCGCCTTACGTCGAGTGACACGAATTGTCGCTCCCAGGGACTACATTATCACGTCACCACCCTACTGCTACGCCCAGGAGTACTTCCGTTCGACCAATTTCGTGGGTTTTTACCGGCCCTCACGACGTACCCTGAGGTCTGGAGCGCTACCATTTCTCGGGGAGGTTCGGGAGCCTAAGCATATGGGCCGTACCGGCCGTCTTCGGTGGAAACATGCAGCATTCGGCCGGCTGGTAGAGTGGATTTATCAAGAGGCCCAGGGGTGAGGATGAGGAGTGGTCGTGGCGGTAAAGCAGGCGAAGCTGCGCGCCGTTTACGGCAGGACGCGGATGCGGAATTCGGCCCGATCCGTCAGGCCGGCCCAGTCTTCGACGTAAAGGGTCGCCGTGTACCCACCCGGGGGCGGCTTTTCGGGGGGCCGGAACACGACGGCCTCCCAGTCGGGATCATAGTAGACTTGCTCGGGGTCGGTCACAGGGGTCCCGTCCCACGCGAAGGCGATCCGGTCCTCCCGGAGGCCGAGGCCGACTTCCTCGACAAATATCCGTATTAACGGCCACCGATTCCAGTCCCAGGTCAGGGTCCGCTCCTTTTGAATACGGGGTGGGGCCTGGTCCTCGGCGACGACGACCGTCAAGGGGTGCCACAGGGATACCGTCAGGGGTGCCTCCGGGAGGGTCCCGGCCAGGAGCCATTTCTGCCGCTTGGAATGAAACACAAAGAGGCCTAAGGGCTTAGCCCGGGCTTCTGCCGGCGCCTGCCATGTGAGGCGATGCGGCGCCTGAAAGGGGAGTCCGCTCGGTTCCAGACGATAGACGGGCGTCCACGGGACGAGGCCTGACGGGAGGCTCGGTTCGGACGTCGGGATAGCCGTCAGAACGGCCGGCTCCCATAAACCCCGAGGCGGGATTGTCCAAACGAATCGTTCGAAGTGCCACTCATACGGTCTTGCTGTCTCAGGGACCTGCAGGGTGTACCAGGGCCCGTACTGGGCGACCCAGGCCGGGGGGATGTGGGGGACTTCGTCCCAGAGCCACTGGCGGTAGCACTCGGTCGGCGTCGGACAGGACCAGCGGGCCTCGGCGGAGTCGTCGTCCGAGGCCGTCGAATGCACATAGGTCGGCGGCGCCCGCAGGACAGCTCCCTGCCAAGTCCAGGCCCACACCGGCCCGGCGGGTGCGTCTGAAGCCGTTAGCACCGGACCGACCCGAAACCATCTCCGACCTCCTATGTCCCATGTCCCATGCCCCATCTCCCACTTCCCACGCCCCAAGGACTTATCTATCCGGCGGACGGGGACCTGAAACTCAGCCCGTCCACCCTGGCGACTCTCGGCAATGATCCGGATTTGATGGAGGCCCGGTGTCAGGTCTAAGGGGCCTTCCAGGCCTCGCTCGACGAGGCCCCGAGGCGCCGGCGCCGAGCCCGTGACGCGTAAGACCGGTACCCAGGCCGTCGGCCCCGGCAGGCCCAGGTGATAGACGAAGCCCGTTCGATTCCGGGCGTCGAACGGGACAGCCCGCGGCTGCCACACATAGAGGGTCTGATCGTCCAAGCGGACTTCCAGTCGAGCCGGAGTCCGCCGGTAGGGCCGGACTGATGGTTCGAGGACGGCAATAAACAGGTCGACGGGGCCCGTCACGGTCACGGGCCGGGGATATGTATCGACCGCCTTTCGGGGCGAGGGCTCCAGGACGAGGGCCTCCGGTCGGCCGTCGAGGAAAGTGTCCGCCCGGGCCGGGACGAACACGACGCCTTGGATGACGGGCCGTTGGCGGTCGTATGGCGAGATGATGCCCCAATCCATGGGATTCAGGGGAACTTCCTGAGCATCCCGAATCTCAAAGTGCAGATGCGGCCGGCCGGACCCCGACTCACCGGTGTAGGCGATGACTTGGTGATCTTCGACGGGGATGGGGGCATCCAAGAAAACGTCTCCGAGGAAGAGCCGCTCCGTCCGCTGGCGGAGCCGACGGACGAAGTCCTCCAGTCGGAGGCGCTCATTCTCAAATCGGTCCAGATGCGCGTAAACGGTCGTGAGACCGTCGGGATGCTTCACGTAAAGGGCGCGCCCGTAGCCAAGGTGGTCGACCCGCAGACGCACGATGGTGCCAGCCTTCCAGACACGGACGGGCAGGCCGATCCGAAGATTCGTGCTGAAGTCCAGGCCCGTATGCACGCGACCGTCCCACCGGTAGTCTCCGAAATGAGCCGTGATGCCATAATCCTGGGGAATGGGCCACCACCCCGGGGCGGCCATCAGTCTGCCCATCTCTCCACGGGTCGCCTCCACGGGCCCGGGGGTAGGCAGGACTCCGATTACAGGTCCCCAGAGACCCCAAAGGCCGAGCCGGATAGCCCATCGAAGGCACTTCATGGGTCGATCTCGTCTACGACTTCCGAGACCGGCATGGCATGTATCTGACCGAGGTGAATCCGGTATACGACGTCACAACGACGGGCCAGGTGTCGGTTATGCGTCGCCACGACGAGGGTCGCCCGATGCTGGCGGACCAATTGAAACATCAGGTCGAAGACCTCGTCAGCGGTCTTCTCGTCCAGGTTCCCCGTCGGCTCGTCGGCCAGGATCAGCGCCGGCTCCATGACGAGGGCGCGGGCGATGGCGACCCGCTGGGCTTCCCCACCCGACAGTTCGACTGGGTAGTGGTGCTGGCGATCGGCCAGGCCGACGGCGGCCAGCCACCGTCGGGCCCGTGCGTAAGCTTCCGACGCCGAGAGGCCTGCGATTCGGCACCGAAGGATGACGTTCTCCAAGGCCGTCAGTTCCTCGACCAGGAAGTGATGCTGATAGACGAAACCCATCCGTTCGTTACGGAACCGTAGGAGCTCTGACGGTGTCATCGCATGAATGGGTCGACCGTCAATCCAGACTTCGCCAGCGTCGGGCGTCTCCAGACCGGCCATAAGATGCAAGAACGTCGTCTTCCCGGCCCCCGAGGGGCCCATGATGGCGACGGCCATGCCCGGCGTCGGGACTGTCCAGTCCACGCCCCGCAGGACCTCGATGAGGCCCGTCCGATGTCGATACGACTTCCAGAGCCCAACGACGCGAATCCAACTCATCCGACCTGCCCGACAGGGCGACGGCCGCTCATGATGCAGGATGTAGGCGGCAAGATGCAAGACGTTTAGGGGCGCCCGGTGGGCCCGGCGGACGCCCCCGATGAACGGATAGAACTTTCAGCCCAGAATTTCGCAGACCTCGACCAGGGTCTTGGCCCGTTCGGGGGCCAGGGAGCCCGCGTCCCGAAGCAGTCCCCGGTGCTCCAAGTCTCTTCGAAGGAAGTGTGGGCATACAATGGGGGTGCAGGCCTCGGGCCTGCGGGTCCGTAGGCCCGAGGCCTGCGGACGGGGAGCCGGTGACCGACGCGGACCGGCAGCCATGCCTGGTCTTGGGTCTCCAGCCGGGTCTCGGGCGTTCCCGCCGGGTTCTCTCGCCCCGAGGGCAGAGGGACGATAAGGGAGCCCTTCTCCTGAGGGGAGTGTTTCGTCCGCCTGCATCCCGCGCCCCTTGGATTTCGAGGAGGTCCAGTGGTAACATTAGGACGTTAACTGCGTGCTAAAGTGTATCGGGGGCGCGGGTATGCCTCCCAAAGTCCTGGTCGCTCATTACGACCCCCGCATCCGCCGGCGCATCCGTGAACACCTGGAGGGTCGGGGTCTCCAAGTCTTGGAGGCCGTCGATGGCGCATCGGCCGTCGAGCAGGCCCGGCAGGCCCGACCCGACCTGATTCTCTTGTATGCCCCTCTCCCCCGGCTGAACGCCCCGGAAGCCTGTCAGCGGATCCGGCAACTGCCCGGTTTCCAAACGGTGCCGGTCGTCATCTTCTCCGACGTGTATCGAGGCGCTCAGGTTCGAAATGTCATCCTCCGCCGCTTCGGGGCGACCGACCTGATCGAGTGGCCGATGGCCGAGGATGCCCTCCATCAGAAAATCCAGGAGTGGCTGGCGGGACCCGCTCGGCCGACGGTCGCCGTCGCCCAGCCGGCGGAGGAAGCCAGCTTAGACCCGGCGTTGGAGAAGGAACTCCGGGCTCTCTTGGCCCAATGGGAGGCCCCGCCGGAGGCGCCGACTTTAGAGACGGCCCGTGGGCCCGCTCCAGCGGCCGCTCCGGTGGAGCCCCTACCGACGGTCCCGGTCGCGCCCCAAGAAGTCTTTCAGGACGTCATCTCGGAGGTCGAGGAGGTCATCACGGACCTGGCGGCCGAGGAGACCATGCTCTTGGAGAACGCTCCGAGCGTTCCGGAGGCCCCGCCTGCGGCGGCAGGGGTGGACGAACGCCAAATCGAGCAGGAAGTCCGACAGGTCCTTCAGGCGGCCGTGGGTGAAGGGCCGGTGTCCCCGGCGGCGCTGGAGATACCGACCGTGCGGATGGAGAAGCCGGCGCCGGGCCCGGCTGGGGAGCTCGAGGGGACGCCCTTTGGGCCGTATGTCCTCCTCAAGCGGGTCGCTACGGGCGGGATGGCGGAGCTCTTTTTAGCCAAGAAGCGGGGCGTCGAGGGCTTTGAGAAGACGCTGGCCATCAAGCGGATTCTACCCCACTTATCCGGTGATCAAGAATTCATCAACATGTTTATCGACGAAGCGAAGGTGGCGGCCCGGCTGACCCACCCGAATATCGTCCAGATCTTCGACATGGGTCGCATCGACGACGACTACTACATCGCCATGGAGTACGTGCCCGGCAAGGACTTGCGGGCCGTCCTCCGTCGCGCCCAAGAGGTCCAGCGTCCGATCCCCGTCGAGATCGCCGTGATCGTGGCCATCCACCTGTGCGCCGCCCTGGATTACGCCCACCGCGCTCGGGACGACCGAGGGCACCCCCTTCGCATCGTCCACCGAGACGTGTCCCCGCCCAATGTCCTCATCAGCTATGACGGCGACATCAAGTTGGCCGACTTCGGCGTCGCCAAAGCCGCCGTGAAGATGCACGTCACGCTCGGCGGTGCCCTTAAGGGGAAGGTCCTTTATATGGCCCCCGAGCAGGCCAATCTCCAGGCCGTCGATGCCCGTTCGGACATTTACTCTCTGGGCCTCATCCTTTACGAGATGCTGGCGGGCCGGAATCCCTTCTATGAGAGGGGTGACACGGAGCTCACGGTCTTGGAGAAGGTCCGTCAGGGTCGGGTTCCGCCGGTCCGGACATTCCGGCCTGATGTTCCCGAGCCGTTGGCCCAGGCTTTGGAGAAGGCCCTTCAGCCGGACCCGGCCCGCCGGTACGAATCGGCCCGAGAACTTCAGCGGGACCTAGAAGACTTCTTGGTCCGGCGGGGTATTCCCAACTCGACTCTGTATGTGGCTCGTTTCATTCGAGAGCTCTTTCCCGAGGAAGCGGGTCCCATCGACGAGATTCGGGAGAAGCTCCGACATCTACCCCGCATCGAGCCGCGGACCCCGCCGACGGCCGTCGAGGCTCCGGCCGAGACGACGCCGACCGTCCTCGTGGAGACACCGGTCCCGCCGCCCCTACCGGTCTCGGCGGAGGCCGTCCCACCGCCCGGGGTCGGTGGTCGAAGCTTTGAAGAGGTCGCCTATCCGATGGTGACCCCGAAGCGGCGTCGGCGGGCGGCCCTGTTTCTATTGATATTCGCGGGCCTTTTTACCGTCATCGCCGGCGTCCTGACGGGGATCGTCCTCCGTCAGGCTTCGGTCCGGAGCCGGCAGGTGGCACCGGCCGGCCCGGTGTCACCCCGGCCGGCTCCGGCCGAGCCGACGCCCCCGGAGACGCCGACGCCGGAGCCAGCGCCGGCCGCGAGTCCCGAAACGCCGGCCCCTGCAGGGCCGACGGTGTCTCCAGCCCCCGCAGAGGCGAAAGCGCCGGAAGCGCCGACTCCACCGTTGAAAGCTCCAGAAGTGCCGCCTCCGACCCCACCTGTCAAGGCGCCGACCCGGGAAACGGCTCGACCGGCCGAGAAAACCCCGACGGAACCGACTCCAGCGACCAGACCCGTCAAGGCTCCTCCTTTGGAGATGCCTCCGCCGGCCCGTCCGTCGACTCCGCTGGCCCCGGAGGTCTCACCCCCCGAGACACCGGCCGAGACGAAAGCGCCGGCGCCGTCCGCCCCACTGGCAGAGACGCCCCGTGTCCGACCGGGCGACTTGGTCGAGACGCCTGACGAGTTGCCCGTCCTCTTAAGAAAGGTACAGCCTAATTTCCCCAGCCTGGCCCGGGTTCAGCGTCTTTCGGACACGGTCGTCCTCCGAATCCTCGTGGACGAGCGGGGCAACGTGGCCGACACGCAGGTCTTACAGTACAAACATGAGATTTTACGAGACGCGGCCTTGGAAGCCGTCCGTCGGTATACGTTTCGGCCAGCCCGTCATCAAGGCGTTCCCGTCAAGACCTGGTATACGGTCCAGGTCATCTTTCAGCCCTAAGCATCTGCCTCGAACCGCCCTCAGGCCTCTGGACAAAGGATCAAGCTTTCTTAGAATAGGAGCACTCCCGTGAAGGTCCCACGGGTCAGGGACCGGGTCCCAGGGAAGGACCCCAAGCCTGTACGGGTGAACTGGCATGCTTTGTCGTGAGACGAAGCCCATCGGCCTTCCCCGGAGAGCCCGGGGTCTATAGTCGGCGGTCCTTTTTTCCTTCTCCTTAGGACCCGAGGCCTGAAGGGAGGCGTACGGCATGGCGTTGTTTCAAAGGAATGAGGTCCCCACGGGTCCTTCGATCCCCGAGGGCCTGTGGGTGAAGTGTCCTCGGTGTCAGCAGATCGTCTGGCGCCGGGAGGTCGAGCGGAACCTCCACGTGTGTCCCAAGTGCAACTACCATTTTCGCTTGCGGGCCCACGACCGGATGGCCCTGCTGATGGACGACGGTGTCTACCAGCCGCTGTTCACCGAGCTGAAGACGGCCGACCCTCTCCAATTCCGTGATCGGCGACGCTACACGGAACGCTTGAAGCAGGCCTGGGATACGGTCGGGACTGAAGACGCCATCTGCATGGCCGAAGGGACCTTGGGCGGGTTTCCTGTCATCCTGGGTGTGATGGAGTTTGACTTCATCGGCGGTAGTATGGGCACCGTCGTAGGCGAGAAAGTCGCCCGGGCGGCTGAGCGGGCCATCGAACACCGGCGGGCCCTCCTCTTGGTCGCCGGCTCGGGCGGCGCCCGCATGATGGAGGGGATCCTCTCCCTGATGCAAATGGCGAAGGTGTCGGCCGCCTTGGGCCGGCTGGCGGCGGCTCGCATCCCGTATATTTCTGTGATGACGGACCCCACGACGGGCGGCGTGACGGCCAGCTTCGCCATGCTGGGGGACGTCCACCTGGCCGAGCCCGGGGCGCTCATCGGGTTTGCAGGCCCCCGGGTCATCGAGCAGACGATCCGGCAACAGCTTCCCGAGGGCTTTCAGCGGTCTGAATTTCTGCTGGAACATGGGATGTTGGACATGGTCGTCCACCGCAAGCACCTGCGGAACGTACTCATTCGACTCCTGCGTTTTCTGTGGAACCCAGCCGTCCATGAATCCATGGCAGACGCTACCCCGTGACTGGTCGGCTACGCCGGTCCGCCTGGGGCTTCACCGCATTCGGCATCTAATCGACACTTTAGGCTTGCGGCCCTGGCCGTTCACGGCGATCCTCGTGACGGGGACGAACGGGAAGGGTTCGACGTGTGCCTTCCTGCACGAAATCCTCCGGGCCCACGGCGTCTCGAGCGGGCTCTACACGTCGCCCCACCTCCAGCGGCCCGAGGAGCGGGTCCGCCTTGGGGACGCCGAGGTCTCATCGGAAGAGCTCGAGGCGACCTGGCGTCGCGTCGTCGCCCTGTGCGAGCAGGAGCTCCAAGCCGGTCGACTCGATGAGCCGCCGACGTTCTTCGAGATCCTGACAGCGGCGGCCCTGGACATCTTTGCCCGTCGTCCGGTTACGGTCGCCGTCCTGGAGATCGGGATGGGCGGCCGCTACGACGCCACCAACGTCGTGGACCCGACGGTCTCCGTCATCACTCATATCGACTACGACCACGAAAATTTCCTAGGCCATCGGCTGATCGACATCGCCGAGGAGAAGTTCGGTATTGCTCGACCCGGCGTGCCCCTCGTCACGGGGGAGCGGCGGCATTGGCTGTTGCACTTGTGGGCTCGGCGGCTCGAGGCCTGGGGGTCGCCGTTCGTACCGGTGTATGCCCGGACCGCCTGGGAAGCTCGACACCGATGGGGTCATTACAGTTTGCGGGCCGAGGCGCCCGAATGGTCCTTGCCATGGACGTCTTTAGCACTGGCCGGGGGCCACCAGGTCGAAAATGCCCTTCTGGCCGTCTGGGGGGCTTACTTTTGGTTGCAAAGCCAGGGTCGGACCCTCGATATGGCCTGCGTGCAGACAGCCCTGAGTCGCACGGTCTGGCCGGGTCGCCTGGAGTGGTGGGTCCATCCCCAGGCCCCGCCGGTCCTGCTGGACGGGGCCCATAACCGGGATGGCATCCGGCGGTGTGTTGAGTACTTACGGCTGCAACCTTACGACCGGTGGACCATCCTCTTCGGTTGTATGCAGGACAAACCGTGGGTCGACATGATCCGACTACTTCAGCCCTTGGGTGACCGGTGGGCCTGGACGCCCGTGCCCGGCTCGGAGCGGTCTTGGACACCGGCTCAGCATACAGATTACCTCCGGACGATGGGGTTTCAGGACGGGAATGTCTTGGAACCCCCGGCGATTCCTGACTTCTTGGAGGGTGCCCGGACGCCTGTCCTCGTCGTCGGCTCTCTGTACTTGGTCGGGTGGGTCCGGGCCCGATTGCCCGGACTTGGCTACCGAAGGGTCGTCCATCCAGCGCTTGCCGAAGAGACTACGGAGTTCGATACTTAAACCAGGCAAGGGACCGGTATCGGGTGTCGGGACGTCCGATACCCGGGACCCGACACCCGAGACTGACCCAGTCGTGACGTCATGGAGCATGGCATTCAACGGCGAAAAAGTGGGGTCCGGATCGGTCGGTGGGCTCGGACGGCAGGGCTGGGGATCTTGGTCAGCCTGGCCTCGGCGGTCGCGGCGGCCCAGACCATCTATTGGCTCTATGTAGACACACCCATCCATCCGATCGCCCTCCAGTATATCGAGGAAGGCATCCGGGCCGCCGAGGCGAACGGGGCGGAATGCCTGATCCTTCAACTGAACACCCCCGGCGGCTTGGTCGAGACGACAGACCGGATTATCCAACGCATGCTGGCCGCACGTGTCCCCATCATCGGTTTTGTCGCCCCGAGCGGGGCTCAAGCGGCGTCGGCCGGCTTTTACATCCTGATGGCGACGGACCTGGCGGCGATGGCCCCTGGGACTCGCACGGGGGCGGCGACGCCGGTCTTAAGCGGCGGCGGGGGTTCCCAGGATAATAATGAAGACGTGAAGACGCTCCGACGGAAGACTCAAAACGACTTGATTGCTCTGATGCGGAGTCTGGCCCAGCGACGGGGCCGAAATGTCGATCTGGCCGTCCAGGCCATTACCGAGGCCCGCTCCTTCGACGAAGAGGAGGCCCTCCGCCAGAAGCTGATCGAACTGATCGCCCGGGACCGTTCGGACCTCCTGAAAAAGCTAGACGGCCGGTCGGTCGTCACCTGGACGGGGGAACAGCGGCGGCTTAAGACGGGGTCGGCGACCGTGGCCGAATACCCCATGAGCTTTCGGCACCGCATCTTGAGCTTCCTGATGGACCCCCGGGTCGTTTACATCCTGCTGGTCCTGGGGATGTTGGGCCTGTACATCGAGATGACTAATCCGGGCCTTATCCTACCGGGTGTCGTGGGGGCCGTGTGTCTGATCCTGGCCCTGGCCAGTACGCAGGTCCTGCCCATCAACTGGGCGGGTGTCCTCCTGATCGCTTTGGCGTTCTTGCTCTTCTTGCTGGAATTGAAGGTCGTCAGTTATGGTCTCTTGACGTTGGGCGGAATCCTCCTCCTAATCTTGGGAGGGCTTACGCTGTCTCGGTCGCCGGCCGAATGGGCCGTCTCCCGGACTTTCCTGATGGCCTTCGCCGGAGCCGTCGGGGCGGCCGTCGCCCTCGTCATCTGGTACATCATCCGGGCCTTCCGCCACCCACCGGCGACGGGTCAAGAGAGCCTCCAGGGTCAGACCGGATGGGCCGAGACGGACCTCGAGCCGGGCAACGTGGGGTGGGTCTTCGCCGACGGTACGCTCTGGCGGGCGACGACGTCGACGTCGATCCCAAAGGGTCAGCCCGTCCGGATCGTACAGGTCCAGGGCGGGATGACGTTGGAGGTCGAGGCCCTGTCGCCGCCGGATTTGAAGCCCCCTTCGGACTCGTGATAAGATCCATGTCGATAAGACCCGGCCGGGCGTCCTGATGGGGTCGGGTCGGAGGTCTCCGATGGTCGTGGCTTATATTTATATTCTTTTTTTCGCCCTCGCCTTTCTCCTCATCCTCGTCCGGGCGGCCGTATTCATCTTGCGGGAATACGAGCGCGGGGTCGTGTTCCGCCTGGGCCGACTCTTGCCTCGTGTACGGGGCCCCGGCTTGGTCATTATTATTCCCTTCGTCGACCGCCTGATCCGGGTCGATTTGCGGGTCCAAGTCCATGACGTCCCGCCCCAGGACATCATCACACGGGATAACGTCAGCGTGAAGGTTAACGCTGTCGTCTATTATCGTGTATTCGACCCCAAAAACGCCATCGTCCAGGTCGAAAACTATCAGTATGCGACGTCCCAGTTGGCCCAGACGACCCTCCGAAGTGTATTGGGCGAAGTCGAGTTAGATGAACTCCTCTCCCAACGGGAGAAGCTGAACCTCAAGCTTCAGCAAATCTTAGACCGGCACACCGACCCCTGGGGTGTGAAGGTCACCTTGGTCGAGCTGAAGCACGTCGACCTCCCCCAGACGATGCAACGGGCGATGGCCCGCCAAGCGGACGCCGAGCGGGAACGCCGGGCCAAGGTCATTCACGCCGAGGGGGAGCTCCAGGCTTCCCGGATGCTTCAGGAGGCAGCCTCCATCATGGCCCAACAGCCCATGACGCTCCAGCTCCGCTACCTCCAGACACTGACCGAGATCGCCTCGGAGCGCAACTCGACGGTCGTGTTCCCCATCCCCTTGGATTTGATCACGCCCTTTATCCCGTCGGCCTGGCGGGCGGCGAACCCCTCCTCACGAGGCGACGCCCATGAAACTCTTCCTCCTGGCCCTGCCGGATCCTGAGCAGCGGTCCCAGATCGGCTCGACCCTCCTGGAAGAGACAAACTGCGCTGTCGAGGTCGTGGAAGACGAAGAGGCAGCTCTCCAATGGATGCGGGCAAACGGGGTCGACTTGGCCCTGGCTCACACGGCTGTCATCCGCGATCCCCGTCTATGGGTCCAGCTCATCAAGTCCGACCGCTCGACAGGTTATTGGATCGTCATCGGTCCCGGCCGGGTCGATGTGGCCGTCGACTGGATGCGGAGGGGGGCCGACTACTACATCGACGAGACGACGCCGGCAGACGAGGTGATCCGTATCCTGCGCTCCATTTGGCAGGTCCCGCCCCGGCCTTGGGCGTCTACGACGCGAACCGAACAGACACTCTTGCAAGTCATTCGAGAGATCAGCCGCTCCATGGACGATTTCGAGAAGCTCTTGAACCTCGTCATCGACGTGGCAATGGAAATTGGCCAGGCCGACTACGGGTCCCTCTTGTTGTACCATCCCCAGACGGCCAGGCTGGAGGTCGCCCAGCAACGGGGTCACAGCGCCCCCGCCGACGCCACGTGGGGCCTCCTGGGTCTGAGCCTGACGACCTTGGACGAGTGGTTTCAGATGGACGCCCCTGTCTTCCTGGCGACGCCCAACGCCTATCACGAAAAGGCCGATGCACCCCGTCCGGAGATCCGCTCCCTCTTGGTCCTTCCGATCCACGCCGGCCCCCGGCCCATCGGCGGCCTCCTGTTAGCCAAGACGTTCCAACTCCCGGGCAACTTCACCCAGAACACCGTCCAGGTCTTGCAGACCTTCGCCAGCGACCTGGGTCCCGTCTTGCGGAACGCCCTCCTGCAGGTCCAGACCCAAGAACTGAACTTTAAGGATGACCTCACGGACGCTTACAACCGACGGTATTTCGAATACTTCCTGGAGGAGGAAATTCGGCGTTCCGAACGATTCGGCGCCCGCCTGTCTGTCATCTTCGTCGACTTGGACAACCTCAAGACGGTCAACGAAAAATACGGCCACATGATGGGGAGCAAGACGCTCCAAGAAGTCGCCCACCGGATGATCCTGGCCGTACGCGGCTCCGACCGGGTCGTCCGCTATGGCGGTGATGAGTTCTGCGTCCTCCTCCCCGAGACGGATACGCAGGGTGCCCTCCAGGTCGCAGAACGCCTCCGGTCTGAGATTGCCAGCCGCCCATTCCTGACGGGCGACGGCCTAGACATCTACCTGACGGCCAGCTTGGGCGTCGCCACCTATCCGACGCATGGCCTGACGAAGGAAGAACTCGTCCAGGCCGCCGACCGGGCTATGTACGAAGTCAAGAGCACGACGAAAAATGGCATCCGTGTGGCGAGTCCCTTCCCCACGCGGACGGCGAGAAGCTCATGAATCCCTTCGAGGCTTGGCAGACCGAGGAACGCCTCGCCTTCCGGGGTACCCTCGAGGAACGCAACCTGGGCGACGTCCTCGTCCAGATGTGGCGAGAACGCATGGCAGGCATCGTAGTCGCCGAGATCCCCACGGCCCACCGGGCCTTTCTCGTCCGGGAGGGGCATCTGGCCTTTGCCTACTCGGACGACCCCGACGACCGCTTGGGTGAAGTCCTTCTCCGGCAGGGTCGCATCGACCTCATCCAACTCGATACCGCCACCCGTCAGACGACCCAGAGTCAAAAAAAGCTGGGGACCGTCCTGATCGAGATGGGGGTCCTGGCGGCTGAGGAACTCACCGAAGCCCTCTCCCTCCAGGTCCGGACCATCCTCTATGACACGATGAACGCCCGGACTGGGACTTACAGCGCTTTCTGGATGGAAGAGGACGAAACCGTCCCAGGGATCCCTGACTTGAAGATCGACACGCTGACCGCCGTCTTCGACGGCGCCCGCCGCGTTCAGCGCTGGTCTGTCATCCAGCGGGGCCTCCCGCCCCTGGACGCCATCCCGGTCACGACACCCAAGGAGGTCTGGAGCGGTATCGCCGTGACCCTCTCGCCTGAGGAAAATCACGTCCTCAGCCTCTGTACTGGTAACTTCTCGATTAAGACTATCTGTAGCCTCAGCTATCTCAACAGCTTCGATACGGCCCGCCTGCTGTGGGCTCTTCGACTCGTAGGCCTCATCGAATTTCACTCGATGGCCCGGCCGGCGACGGCCTCAAGTCCTACGATCAGTATTCCGCCGTCCTTTGGATCCATGCCGTCCCTCGGGATCACGCCGCCGGCCGGCATGACACTGACAAACCACCCTGAGTACCAGGACTACATACTCCAGGAACTCCTCCAGCGTTACAATGACATGTACCAGGAGGTCGTCGAGACCCTCAGCCGAGTGATAACTGAGGACGACCTCCATCGCTTCCTAGAAGCGACCCTCGCCCCTATCCGGGCTGCCCTACCCCATCGCATGAAAGACGTCCACATCAATGCCTACGGCGAAATCGATTACGACACTTTCGTCCGGAACTTCGCAACCATGGACTTCGAGACCAAGATCCGCGAGATGTCCAGCGTCTTAGAAGACATCCTCTACAGCCTTATCTACGGCCTAGACCAAGTCCTTCCCTCTGAACAGGCCCGAGAGGTTCAACAGCGCATCCTGGCCAAGCACCGCGGCACCTCTTGAGAAGTAGCCCCCGTCCACGCCTTCGAGCGGCGTCTCCAAAAATGTCCTAACCCCGCTCACTAAACAAGTTCGATGGGATGGGGAGATTTAAGGAGGAAACTCGTGCCTGACTGTGGATTCCCAGATCTCATCGGAGGATCCTTGTGGAACATTACTCGCGTATTGCCCATCGTCTTGGCAGTGGGCCCCTAAGGGGCAGACTCTGCTTTGCGCCGGACCGTCTAGCTTGGGCCTGTCAGGGCGAAGGGCAAAGAGCTCACCCTCGGCGCTCGCCTTTTTGCCTCGAGGAAAGACACGACCACCCTTCGCATTTTTAGACACCGTCACGGTGTCACGCCCTCCCGCTGTCACGGAGTCAGTCCAGCAGATAGAGAAGAGGCAGGTGGACGCAAGAGCTGTTCTCTTCCGACGTGGAAGATCGCCCCATCGGAGAAGGGGAGCACCCGAACGATACGCCCTCGCCGCGTACCGCACAGCGACAGCCAAAAATCGACGTCGTAAGGACTTCCCTCCCGCACGGTCGTCGACAGCGCCACCTGCCATTGCCTCCATATGGGCCCGTAAGGCCCACGGTCTGTCGACCGAGGCCTTACTTCTTGCCTTTCTTGGTCGTCTTCTTAGCGGTCGTCTTCTTAGCGGTCGTGCGCTTCGCTGTGGTCTTGCGGGCTGCAGGCATCGGACACCTCCACGAGGGATTTCATCCTATTATACAACCTTTATGGATATGACGCAACCTTACTACAACATCTGGGTCTCGGCGGGGTGAGATTGGGCAAAGGGCGCCGATGAGCCGATGACAGGACGAAGCCGATCCCGGGGCGCCCTACCCCGGCGACGTCTCCTTTCGGACCTCGTCACGCCGCTACGGCGTCTCGAAGACGGAAAAATCAGTCTGCTTGAGGGGCGGGCAAGGCCAGACTGTCAGGATTTTCACGGACTCAACCGGTCTGTCACGCTTCGTCCCCGGGGGTCGGAGGCGGTGGGGTCGCCGGAGAACGGCGGATTTTATGGAGACGTTCTCGAACCCACCGGGGGGGTTGAATCCCCAGGAGGTAGAGACCCAAGACGATCAGGAGGATCCCCTGAAGGACCGGCAGAAACAGGCCGGCGATACCAGCCAGGAGGATGGCGGCGCCGACGACGCGCCGCAAGGCTCGGAGGACGATCTTCTTCATCGCATGCCCCCGGTCGGAAGCGCCCCAGGGAGTCGGCGAATCGGAGAGTCGGGGCAACGGCAACAGGACATCCCACCGATTCTCCGCTTCACCGTCTCACCGATCCACGATTTCTCCGGCCCGCCGCTCATCAGCCGACCTGCCTATCGGCTCAAGACGATTGGTTCATCCCGTCGTCCATCCTAAGGCTGCTTCGATGGAGAAGCGTACGACGTTAGCCGTTGCAGGTAGTTGAACCCGGAGGCTTCCGTCGGCCTCGACGGCGACAATCCGGGCCTGACAGAGGCGGCCCTGCACGCGCAGAGAGGCCGTCTGACCGGGTTGCCATCGGGCTTTCTGGAACCACTCGTGGAGCAGGGCCGTCGCATGGCCCGCCTGCCCGAGGCGTTCGGCTTGAGCCAGGGCGTCTATGATGGCGATGACCAAATCCGTCCGGTCCCACCGACGGCCCGTAGCTTCCTCGAGACTGATGGGCTGGATGTCCATCGAGAGGG
>JANXAA010000130.1 GCA_025061865.1 Acidobacteriota bacterium
TGGGCCTCTCCTCAGAGCCGCCGTCAGGACGGGGCATCGGTCCGTGGCCACCGGGACAGTTGGAACATACTGACCAACAGAATGCCGATCCCCAACGTGATAAATGCGTCCGCAAAGTTAAAAGTGGGCCAGTGGTACTCCCCGTAGTAGAAGTCTAGGAAGTCCACGACGTACCCCTGGGTCAGGCGGTCCCAGGTATTACCCAAGGCGCCGCCCAGGACAAAGGAAAAGCCCAGGGTGACCCAATGGTTTTCATGACGTAAAAAGAAAAAATACACGACGATGACGCCAAACGACAGGAGGGAAAGCAGGAGGATGGCGTTTTGGGCCAAGGGATGGTCGGCATCGGCAAAGAGGCCAAAGACGACTCCGCGGTTTTGAATATACGTGATGTTCAGCAAGCCGGGCAGGACCGGGATCGACTGATAGAGGGTCATGTGCGTCATGACCAGTCGCTTGCTGAGCTGGTCTAAGACGAAGATCACAGCGCCTACCAAGACGAACCAGACACGATCCCGGAGACGCATAAGGGTCTTCGATCCCGCCGGCGTGACGGCCCGGCATCCCCATCACGCCAGCACTCCGGTTACAAGTTTAATCGTTCGACGACCCGGATGCAACGCGGGCAGAGTAGCGGCCATCGAGGATGGTCGCCGACTCGGGGGTCATACATCCAACAACGGTCGCACCGGCGGCCGTCGGCGGGCCGGACCTCGACCGTGTAAGTCTGGGCCGGGAGGTCTGGGTCCGCCGCCAGGGTCACCTGGGAAACCATCAGGATTTCCCGCAGTTCGGGCAGGTAATCCTGGAACCAGGCGTCTTTCAGGGGATGACGGATAGTCACGTGGGCGTCTAAAGAACTGCCGATCCGCCTGGCCGCTCGGGCTTCCTCCAGAGCCTTCAGGGCCACTTCTCGGACGGCTCGAAACTCCCGGACCCGTTCGATGCCCTCCGAGTCCAGGGCCCATCGATAGGGCGGTGCCCAGGTGTCGAGAAAGACGTGATCGGGCTTGCCCGGGTAGGCCGGCAAGTGGGCCCACGCTTCGTCGGCTGTGAAGCTGAAGATAGGTGCCATTAGGCGGAGGAGCGAACGGGTCGTCTCGAAGAGGACCGTCTGGGCGGCCCGTCGGGTCGGGTCATGCGGGTGGGAGCAGTAGAGGCGGTCTTTCAGGATATCCAGATAAAAGGCACTGAGGTCCTGATTGCAGAACTGATACAGGGCGTGGTAGACGACGTGGTACCGGTAGTCTTCGTATGCGCGAGCCACGCGGCGTTCGAGCTCCATAAGCTGGGCGAGCATGTACTGATCCAGGGCCGGGAGGGCCTCGACGGGCTGGGCGTGGGCCGTGGGATGGAAGTCATAGAGGTTCCCCAGCATGAAGCGGATCGTGTTCCGGATCTTGCGGTACTGCGTGGCGACCATCTGGAGGATATTCTCCGAAAGGCGCATGTCCTCTTGAAAGTCGACCATGGCCGCCCAAGCCCGCAGGATTTCGGCTCCAAAGGACTCGAAGATGGCTTCGGGCTCGATGACATTCCCTAAGGACTTAGACATCTTTTGGCCAGCCTCATCGACGACGAACCCGTGGGTCACACAGGTCTTGTACGGCGAGGCGCCCCGTGTGAGGACACCGACCAAGAGCGAACTGTTGAACCAACCCCGGTGCTGGTCGTGACCTTCGAGGTAGAGGTCAGCCGGCCACGAGAGGTCGGACGACGTTGCCAGGACAGCCTCATGGCTCGTGCCTGAGTCGAACCACACGTCCAAGATATCCACCCCCTTCTCGAAGGTCGTGTTCCCGCAGGCCGAACAGCGGGCGCCTGGTGGGACCAACTCGCCGGCCGGTCGGACATACCAGGCGTCGGCCGTTTCCCGCTCGAAGATGTCAGCCACGTGGTCGAAGACGCGGTCGTCCTGGAGAAGTGTCCCGCACTGCTGGCAGTAGAACTGGGGGATCGGGACGCCCCAGAGGCGCTGGCGGGAGATGCACCAGTCGGGCCGGGTGGCGATCATCTGCCGGATACGCTCCTCGCCCCAAGGCGGGACCCACCGGACGGTCGAGATCACAGCCAGGGCCCGCTCTCGAAAGCCCCCCGCGTCCATGCGGATGAACCACTGCTCGGTCGCCCGGAAGATCAGGGGCTGTTTACATCGCCAGCAGTGGGGATAGCTGTGCTGGATGGAACCTTCCCACAGGAGGGCACCCCGCTCCCGCAGAAGGTCGATAATCCGCGGGTTCGCCTCGAAGACGTGCATGCCGGCCAAGATGCCCGCCTCTTGCGTAAAGCGGCCCGCATCGTCGACGGGCGACAGCACAGGCAGGTCGTAGGCTCGAGTCGCCAAGAAATCTTCCAGACCGTGGCCCGGAGCCGTGTGCACGAGGCCCGTGCCCTGTTCGAGCGTCACGAAGTCGGCCAGAATCCCCAGGGACGTCCGGGGCAGGAAAGGGTGCTGAAACCGGGTTCGGTCAAAGGTCGCCCCCGGGACGGTCTGGACGAGGCGGCCCCGGACACCCACCGTCTCCTGCACGGAAAGCCACAGGCCGGTGGCGACGATCCAATAGGTCCCGTCGACCTCATAGAGGCCGTACGCGTATTCAGGGTGGAAGGCGATGCCCACGTTCGCCGGTAAGGTCCACGGCGTGGTCGTCCAGATGACGGCGTAGACTGGACGGTCGGCCCACTCGGCGCCGAACACGCCAGCAGCCGATTCGGGCTCCATGCGGAAGCGTACATAGATAGAGGGCGACGTGCGGTCTTCGTACTCGATTTCGGCTTCGGCCAGGGCCGTGCGGTCTGTGTAACACCAGAGCACAGACCGGAGGCCCCGGTAGACCAGGCCCGCCTTCACGAACTGGCCCAGGACCCGAACGATCGTGGCCTGGTACTTAGGGTCCATCGTCTTGTAGGGATGCGCCCAGTCGCCCAGACAGCCCAGGCGGATGAAGCCTTGCTTCTGGATTTCGATAAAGCGGTCTGCATAAGCCCGGCAGTACTGGCGGAAGGCGACGGGGTCCATCCCTTGCTTCCGGGCCCCCAGCTCCTTTTCGACATTCAACTCGATGGGAAGTCCGTGGCAATCCCAGCCCGGTACAAAAGGCGTATCATAGCCCAGCAGGAGGTGGGCCTTCACAGCGATGTCCTTCAGGATCTTGTTAAGGGCCGTCCCCAGGTGAATCGGCCCATTGGCATAGGGCGGGCCGTCATGAAGGACGAAGCGGGGTGCCCCCCGGCGGGCCGCCCGGACCTGCCGGTAGAGGTCGGCCTTTTGCCACCGTTCGATCATTTGAGGTTCCCGCTCCCGGAGCTGAGCCCGCATCGGGAACGTCGTCCGGGGTAGATTCAGCGTATCGTCCCACGAGCGATTCGAGTCCTTCGCCATCGTCCGTTCTCGGGAAGGCGCAAACACTGTCTTGCGCCGGATTCACGGTCTACAAGATAAAGCAATCCCGGGATTCCGACAAGAATGCCCATCCCACCGTCCTGTCCCCGGCCGGACCTCAAGACCGTATCGGGCGACGTCCTAGACCCGTCGGAGGCCCGGAACGCCGCAGGGCCTCGAAACTCACCCGGCGGTCGACCCGGCTCACAGCTCCCTTAGTTCCCAGGAAGGCTGCCACGGCCGTCTCGTGCACGCCCCGGCCGACCCCAGGGAATGGACTTCAGCGAGGCAGCATGACGCTCTCCTCGGCAGGGTCAGGCATTTCATCAAGAGGTGAGTGCCTTAGACTGCTCAGCCCAAGGGAAATGACAGGGCGCTTTCAGTTCGGTCTAAACATAGCCTTAACAGAAAGCGCTGATCTTGTCTCGATACGAAGTCACGCATGTCCAGACGAGCCCCTTCCCAAATACCGCTCTCCTGGGGAGGGGGTGAGGGTCCCCATCCTGCCCTTTCCTACGAGGAGAGGGTCGGTCGGGTGAGGGGCTTCGACACATGGAGGGTCGATGATGGCATCAAGACGTAGGTGGTCCGAGGTCGCTCGATGGGGCCTCCTAATGCTGGTCCTCCCAGGGGGTCTCTTGTGGGCGCAGGTGTCCTTGGTCGACCCGCAGATTCCGGTTTACCGGCCGGTCAGTGGGGTCGCTGGAAATCTCAACAGTATTGGCTCTGACACGATGAACAACCTGGTGACCCTGCTCGCCGAGGGCTTCAAAAAGTTCTATCCCAATGTGAACATCCAGGTCGAGGGTAAGGGGAGCTCGACGGCCCCGCCAGCTCTCGTCAACGGCACGGCTCAACTCGGGCCGATGTCTCGGGAGATGAAGGCCTCTGAGATCGCTGACTTTGAACGGAAGTTCGGGTACAGGCCGACGCCAGTCATCGTGGCCGTCGACGCCTTGGCCGTGTACGTCCACCGGGACAATCCCCTCGCCTGTCTGACAGTTCCCCAAGTCGACGCCATCTTTTCATCGACCCGCCGTTGTGGGTATCCCCGGTCTATCCAGCGGTGGGGCGACCTGGGCCTGACGGGGCCCTGGGCCTCGCAACCTCTGCGCTTGTACGGACGCAACGCCGCTTCCGGGACTTATGGCTACTTTAAGGAGCATGCCCTTTGTAACGGGGACTTCCGAAACGAGGTGAAGGAGCTCCCGGGCTCGGCCTCGGTCGTCCAGTCCGTCGCTCAGGACCGCTTCGGGATTGGCTATAGCGGGATCGGCTATCAGACGCCCGGCGTGCGGGCCGTCCCCCTGGCCCTGAAGGAAGGGGCCCCTTGCGAGGCGGCGACGCCCGAGAATGCCCTCGCCGGCAAATATCCTCTGGCGCGACCCCTGTACATCTACGTAAACAAGGTTCCGAATCGGCCTTTGGACCCCCTCGTCCGGGAATTCCTGCGGTTTGCCCTAAGCCGAGAGGGCCAAGAGGCTGTCGTCAAGTCGGGTTACATTCCGCTCCCGAAGTCGGTCGTCGAACGTGAATCAGCTAAGGTCGGGGCTTAGAGGGTTGAGGGCGGGGGCAGGGCGGAAGAAGGGAGGAAGGCGAGCAGGTAAAGAAGACTCCGCGACTCTGGGGCGGTCTGATTCAGAGGCGGGCTTGACGGGCCGACCGGGAACGTTGACGTATTCCATGGGTGAGACGCCTGCTCTCTTCCTTGATCTCCCCAGAGCCAAGGCAGGTCACTTTCATACACGAGAAGCCACCCGACTCTTGCCCTCCCGCTTGCTTGTCTCTGGTCTTCCCTTCCTCTCACCCAACACCTAACACCCAACACCGAAGGCAATGGCTGTCCCCTGGGAAGTCTGGAACCGAATCGGACGGCAGTGGCGGGACTATCGACTTCGGCGTCAGTGGGTCGATGCCGTCGCCCGGGTCGCCATCCGGACCGGCGGCCTGCTGGTCATCGTAGCGATTCTTGGCGTGGCCCTCGTCCTACTGGCCGAGAGTTGGCCCCTGTTTCGGTCACCGACCCTTCGGCCCGTCTCAAGGGGAGCCTCCCCAGAACCAACGGCCCCATTCGCCTTGGCGACGACGCTTTTAATGGATGACTACGGGGAGACCCTAGTAGGTGTCGCCCTGGACGGTCAGTGGCATCTCCTGGCGTGGCCGTCCTTGAGGCGCCTCCAGACGGGGAACCTCATGCCGCCGATGGGGCAGGTCGGTTCCGCTCCGTCGACCCCGCCCGTCACGGCCGGCTGGTCTGATCCCTGGGGTCGACGGGGTGCCGTCGCTACGGCGTCCGGCCAGATATGGCTATGGGAGCCGACTTGGAATTGGCAATATGTGGGCGACCGTCGGACCCTGACGGGTCTTTCTGTGCAGGCTTTGCCTTGGGCCCACGTTCCCCTAGTTTCGGGTGAAGCCGTGACTCATCTAACGGTTTTGACCGGCGAGCGGCTCGAGCAGACTCAGGTCGCCGCCCTCACGAGTCGGGGACGGCTGTTTCTGGTCGCCAGTCAGCGGTCGGGCGGCTTGTTGGAGGAGCGATGGGTCCCGATGGTCTGGGAGGTTCAGCCCCGTCCGTCGCAGACGACGGCCTTGGCCCTGGCGCAGGGGTATCTCTACGTGGGGACGCCCGAGGGAGACGTTTGGGTCTATGAACTGCCGGAAGCCGCTCCACCCGTCCGGCGAGAGGCTGTTTACTTGTATCCGCAAGACCCGGCCCCGATCACGGCGATGGCGCCGCTCCTGGGCCGCTTTGCCCTGGCGGTCGGCGACGCCCGAGGACGCATTGGCGTGGCCTTCCCGGTTCGACGCGGCGAAGGATGGCATCTGACCCGGGTTCGAGACTTTCGGCCCCAGGACGGGGCGATTCGATCGATCGTACCGGCCCATTTGACGCGGGGCTTTTTGACCCTGACCGACCGGGGCGCGGTCGCCTGGCATCACAGCACAGCTGGGACGACCCGTCTTGAGGCCCGCCTGGTACCCACGGCGTGGTCTCACGCCGTCCTGGCTCGGGAC
>JANXAA010000131.1 GCA_025061865.1 Acidobacteriota bacterium
GAGGGCCAATCCCCAGATCCGAGACCCGGACAGGATCTTCCCCGGTCAGGAGATCACGATTCCGGAATGAGCCCCGAGGCCCAAAACCCCGACGGTGACTACGCCGCAAACCCCAAGAGACACCTATGAGCCAGTCGGTAGGCTTCAGGAAATTTATCAACGGACCTTAAATAGAGCCTTCAACAGAGATCGGGAGCTGAGGCGTTCAGCTTTCCGGGACTTGGCGCAGGCGGCATCCAAATGGCGGTGTAGGTTTAAATAAAGCGGATCGTCAACGCCTGGACCAGTGCCTGGGTCGTCTCAGCGGACAGGCATGGCGGGACGAGATCAACTTTCTGCGCCATCACGTTTAACCCCCCAATACGGACCGGGCCCTTCGGACCTACTTGGAACTGCGAGACTTGCAGGGCCGCCATCCGAGGCGGATCACGGATGCCATCGTCCACACCCTGACCCGGGGCGTGGCCGATCGACGGACCCATGCACAGGCCGGTGCAGAAGGCATCCTCGGGCTACAGCAGGCCATCGATGCAGCTCGGGCACTGGTGAACATGCCCCGATCCGAATACGACCGAGTCGTCCGATTACTCCAGGCGGCGGGTCAGCGGTACGGGCTGGCTGTTCCTGGTGCGGACGCTCAGGTCGAACGGGCGCTGATCCTGAAGGCGGTCGCTGCGCGCACCGACGAGTTGAGTAACCCGGGGTTATGGGATCGACTCCGCATGTGGATCGGGATGCCCACTCAGGCCATGGGTGAAATTGAAATGTATGCCAGCCAAATCCGGGGCACGCCACGGGATGACCTGATCCGCCGTTCGACCGTCCTGGACCTGGATGGCGATGCGCAAGCCGAAGCCTTGCAACAACGATTCCGTACATCATGTACACCGACATCGCAACAGATAGCCCGAGCTGAGGCCGACCCTATCTATGCCTGGCGACTCCATCGTGAAGCAATCCACAGCACTTCCACGACAGGCGATATTGCCGATGAGCAACGCAGGCTTCTTGAAAGAGCCGGCGGCATGGCCTGTCCTCGCGACCAGCAGGGTGGAGTGGGAGCTCCGCCGGAAGTTACCTTGAATGATTTTGTAGGGACCTATACGAATCGCGTTTATACCCCCAATGAGTTGGCCGACACTCCGGAGGCCCGGCGAGCTGCCTTGGACCGCATCGATCAACTCCTACGCAATGGTGTGGATGTCCCCATTGCGGTAGTTTGGCGATCGGGCCGGGGGCATGCCATGATCATGACCGACGTGCGCGGCTCAGGGGACCACCGTCAGTACCTCGTCACCGACCCATGGACGGGACGAACGGACTGGATCTCGCATCAGAGCATCGTAAACGGCAACACGGATTTTATGTGTGGGCATGGTCGCTTGTGGATTACCTACGAATGATCGAGTGCCTGGCCTATGCTCGTGAAAATGAAAAAATATTTTACATTTTTAGTGACAGGGCTCTTCGTCGCCTGCCTTTCGGGAAATGATACGATGAGGCTGAAGCTGCCTTATCAGAAAGAATCCAGGGAGTACTATAGAAGGCTGAAAAAGACCGATGTTGTCTGGCAGAAAGGGATGGACGCCATGATCCGGGCCGCCCAGGGGGATGAGGACTTCCAGACTCGCCTGGAGCGGGTCCTGAAAATTCGGGCGGCGACCGGCGAACTGGGTCGCTCCCTGCCTCCGAAACCCTGGAAGAAGGAGGAAGATGTCTTTGTTGGGTGTGCCGATGACCTATTATTGGCGATGTTTGCCGATGAAGCCCAGCGTCGGGCCGCTGCCCCAGGGTCGCGAGAACAAAGCCTCCGGTATCTCCTGGACCTACTTTATGGGATCCCCTGGAATCATCTCCAATGGACAGAGGGAACTCGAAAGCGAATAGAAAAAGAAATTAGGAAAATTTTGGAACAAAAATCCAAATAGGGAAAATGAAACGTCGCAGGTCGACAAGAAGTCCGGTCAGCGGGCCCATGTCGGGCGGGGGCCCAATCCACTCCGACAGCGTCGGGCGCGCGATGTCCGCAAGACGCTGTCCTTTATCGTCAACAATACTGACTTCCTTGTTGGTATCGGAAGACTACGGACGACTCTTGAGTAGACACCGGAATGACATTTAAAACTTACACTCTTTTCATTTGTTGAGTATTTTTTATTATTTAAGAAAAATTGTAAATTTGTTCTAAAAAGAACCAAAACAGCCGTGCAAATTTCATATGGATCCGATGCGCGACGTCGCTACGAGGGATCGAAAGAAACTAACCGCATTTACCAAGAAGGCTTCTATGCGTTTCGGGCTACAGCGCGATCTTTTCTGCCATTCCGGGAGCGATTGAGGCAAGTGATGGCCATTCATCAGGATGCACTGCAAAAGATAGAAAATCAGCCGCCCTCACATTCATGGAGGGAGGTGGATGCGTAGTTGTGTGTTTGACCTGCCGGAAGCGATGTGGGCCCACGAAGCCGAGGCGATCCTACACGGGCCGATGACGCCGGAAGGGAAATCCAGAGCCCTCTGGGACCTCGAAGCCCCGCTCCAAGAACTTCCTTTCGGTGGTCCTCATGGAACGAAGTCATAAGACCCGCGATTCAGCGAGAGTTGAACGAGGCGTTCGACCCAATCCGCCGGCCCAGTGGATAACCATTCGTAAATATCTATTTTATTTTATAATTAACATTTAGTATTCGGTATTGGGTACCTCCAAAAGCCTAATGTCGCATACCCAACACTCAACATTCCATGCGACAAGGCACTATCTGCTTTGTGAAAGGATGGAGCTGAAAGAACTTTTGGCTATCCAGCCGAAGGATTACTTACATGAGGGGTTTTTCGCCTCGGACGGGTCCCTGCGGGAGGGTATTAACGGGTACTATTCCCTCGCCATGGCCTACCGTTGTCGGGAAGAAGGTCTTGGACCGGACCGGCTGAAAAGCCTGCTCGACGAGTTGGCCCAAATCGTCGCCAGCTATTCCCCAAGCGATGAACCCGAGCGTCCCCTCAGGCCGGAAGCTTTATCCGCCTTCCAGCGAATCCGGCATGAGGCAGATGGGATCCAGTCTCCCACGTTAACGGTCCTGTTCGAAGCAGCAGGCCCCTGGGTCCAGGATTGGAACGGCTTTGCGGCCTTTGCCCTACATCTCCAGCGGATTAGGGCCCAGCTGGCCCTCTCTTGCAGGCGATGACCCAGAGTAGGGAGGCTTAAGGGCATCTCACAAAACGTCCCTCTTCCCTAAGCCGGAGGTCCGCACTCCAGTAGACGGGCGCTTGTGCTCCCGCATCCCGCGTCTTGCGTCCTGCATCTTGCATCTTGCATCATAGATCCCGTCGGACACCACAAAAGCCCTCGTGGGAACTGCATGAGAGTCTTGCAATGCTTCGGTCCTTCTTTTTATACCTCAGTCGAAATCCTCAGGTGCAAGACTGGGTCGTCCGTCTGCCCGTCTCCCGGCAATGGGTCCGCCGGTTCGTGGCCGGTGAGCGTCTGGAAGAGGCCCTTCGGGTCGTGGCGACCCTCCAAAGGTCGGGCGCCAAGGCAGCCCTGGACTTCTTGGGTGAAAACGTGCACTCGGCCGAGGAAGCCCGGCAGGCTCAGCAGGCGTATCGGGTCGCCCTGGACGAAATTTACCGGCTCGGCTTGGACTGTAACATTTCCGTCAAGCTGACCCAGATGGGTTTGGCCCTCTCGCCGGAGCTGTGTCTTGAACTCGTCCGTCCCGTCGTGGCGCAGGCCCAGGCGTACGGCACGGACGTTGAGGTCGACATGGAGAGTAGCGCTTATACGGATGCCACCCTGGCGATCGTGCACCGCCTACGGGACGAATTCGAGCGGGTCGGCGTGGCCATTCAGGCGTATCTCTACCGGAGCGAGTCGGACGTTTGGGCACTCATTCAACGGGGCATCAAGGTCCGCCTCGTCAAGGGGGCGTACCGGGAGCCGCCCCGTGTGGCCTTTCCGACCAAGCGGCAGGTCAACGAAAACTTCGTCCACCTCATGGAGATCCTGTTCGACTCGGGCCAGTATCACGCCATTGCGACTCACGACGCCCGTCTCATCGCCCGGGCCCTTGACGACGCCCGTCGGCGGGGTCTTTCGCCGAGGGCCTTTGAATTCCAGATGCTGTATGGTATCCGGCGGGACCTCCAGGAGCGACTGGTCCGGGAGGGCTGGACGCTCCGGGTCTACGTCCCCTACGGGACTCACTGGTATCCCTATTTTATGCGGCGGTTGGCGGAGCGACCGGCCAATGTGCTCTTCTTGCTCCGTCACATCGCCCGCTGATGGTGAGCCATCCCGCAGGGCCACCAGACGCGAAACTCGACACCCCGCGGCGTGACGGGCCGAGCCTCGATGCGGCCTCCATTCTTTTCGACCAGGTAGCGGCAGATGGTCAGCCCCAGGCCAAAGTGGCCGGTCCCCGGGCGGGTCGTGTAGAACGGCTGGAAGATACGGGTCCGCTGATCAGGCGGAATGCCAGGTCCCGTGTCCCGCACGACCAGGGCGATGCCACAGGGGACCCGCCCAGTGGTCGTGTCGGCGTCCCGGTCCCAAAGGGATGCAAAGTGGGTGAGACGGACTTCGACCCGCCGGTCACCCGTCGAGACAGTCTTCAGGGCTTCCAAGGCGTTGATCAGTAGGTTCCACAGGACGTGTTCCAGCTCCTCGCCCCGGATGTATACCGGCGGCAGGTTCGGCCGTTCGAACTCGACCCAGACGTCTTGGGCGGCCGCTAGTCGCCGGAAGGCCTGGAGGTGACGCTCGAGCAAGACGCCCAGGTCCGTCCACTCGGGCGGATGGACGGCCTGAGTCGGATGCTGACGCATCTCCTGGATGTAGTCGAAGACCCGCTGAAGCTGGGTCCGCGCCGTTTGAAGGTCCTGCTGGGCGGCTGTGTCGGTGACCTGGCGTTCCAGGAGCTGGATATACCCCTGGACGACCGTCAGGGGCTGCTTGATCTCGTGGAGGACCTCGTGGAGCAAGGCCTGAAGGGCCGTCTCGTAAGGGGCCGGATGCGCCGGCGCTCCGACCTCCGAGAGGAAGGGGCTTCCGGGACTGGGCCCCACCCGTCGGGAGACCTGACCAGATTTCCGAAAGGTGAAATACGTCCCGAGGAAAGCCGCCGCCGTCCCCAGCGCAAACCAGGCCCCCAGGATCAGACGTCGGCCCGGCGGCACGGGGATCCAGAAGACAAAGGGAATATTCAGAAGCAAGTTAATGCCCAGCCATCGGACTATCACGCTCGAACCAGACATGACCTTCCCCGCCGCTCGACGCGTCTCCTCAGAAAGCATAGCCTACATCGTCCAGGCAGGGGAAGAAGAATCAGGCGAGGGGAAATGGAATTCTTGGTATTTGGTCCTGGTACTCTAATGGGCTGGGGACCCTCACCGTCTCGGGGGCTCGGTGGGCCTCACCGATGACCCAGCCGGGCCTGGGGTTTTAGACCTACCCCCGAGCACCCGGCACCGGACATCGAATCTGGATAGAGGAAACCCGCCATGAGCGAAGGCGGGCCAAATCGCATCATGGCGGGCCTTGGCGGGGAAAACTCCATTCAAGCACGTTTTGAGAGCTGTTTCATCCGCCGGAGACGGCGGCGCAGGCGTTTCCGAGCGAGGGCTTCTTTCGCCCGACGGCGTTCGCCGGGCTTCATATACACAGAGTGCTTCTTGATCTCCTTCATGATATCTTCTTCTTGGACCTTCCGCTTGAAGCGCTTCAACGCACCGTCGACCGACTCGTGCGGACCCACGATAACTGTGACCAAGTCGCTCCTCCGTCCCAGCCTGCCATTCTCCATTCTACATCTTAAATGCCCCCGTCCCTTTTGTCAACCTCTGGCCAGGGGAGTTGGGTTCCCCTAAACACCGGAGTCGGGTCCGGCTCCAGGCTATAGACCCCCTGGGGTCTTGCATGATCTCGGGAAAGGGCCTTCCGATGACCTCAGTCGGTCTGGGGTCTGTCGCGCCTCGCTAAGGCTCATTTGAATCCAAGGGGCGACTTACAGGGGATCGATGAGGTCTAAGAGCGGGCAAGCCCCTCCCCCAGGGACGAGGCGGTAGAGACGACTCCGCGGGTCGCCCTTACCGGAAAACCGTCCTTCTCGAAAAGTCGGAAAGGTCAGATCAATTCGGATCTTTACGAACCAGGCTGTTAGCGAGGCACACTCCTCCTTCTGAAGGAGAAGCCCAAGGGTCCCCGGGTCCGGTGGCGCCGACTCGTTCAGAGGCAGGCATACGACGGCGAGGCCTCGTCACCGGGGTCTCCGCAGGATTCCACCGCAGGGGAGACGTCTCCGGCGAATCGGACCTCAGAACCGAAGGCCAATACCGACCACTAGTTCATTGCGTTCGGA
>JANXAA010000132.1:0-279 GCA_025061865.1 Acidobacteriota bacterium
CCCGTCGAGGAGACCATCGACGTACCGTACAAGTCGCGGCACCCGGGCGTCAAGCATGCTTGTGGGCACGACGTCCACATGACAGTCGCCCTCGGGACGGCGGAAGTCCTTGTCCAATGGAAGCGAGAGGGCCGTCCCCTGCCGGGGACGGTCGTCTTCCTCTTCCAGCCTGCCGAGGAAGGGCCTCCACCTGGCGAAGAGGGCGGCGCTTCCTTGGTGATTCGGGAGGGCATCTTGGACCAATTTCGGATTCAGGCCATCTTCGGGTTGCATGCGGCA
>JANXAA010000132.1:289-6330 GCA_025061865.1 Acidobacteriota bacterium
CTTACACGGAGGGTCCCATCCTGGCCAGCTCCGACCGCTTCGAGGTCCTTATCCACGGCAAGCAGACTCACGGGGCCTACCCTCACCAGGGTGTCGACCCCATTTACGTCGGGTCCCAAATCGTCGTCAACCTCCAGTCCATCCTGAGCCGCCAATTAGACCCCCGGGAACCGGCCGTCGTCTCCGTCGGTGTCTTTCAGGCCGGTAACCGGTTCAACATCATCCCAGGCCATGCCCGCCTGGAGGGCACGGTTCGGACCCTGCACGAGGAGACCCGACGGCGAATTCCCGCTCTCATGGAGCAGATCGTCCGGGGGATCACGGCGGCTTATGGGGCTAAGTATGAGTTCCGCTATGAGGCCATGACGCCCGTGACGGTCAACGACGCGTCCCTGGTGCGGACGCTCCTCCCGGCCCTGCAGAAACTCTTGGGGACCGACCGGGTGATCCGAGCCGAAGCCCAGATGGGGGCTGAAGACTTCGGATTCTACGCCCAGAAAATCCCGGGCTTCTACTTCTGGCTGGGCGTCCGCTCCCCAGACGACCCGACGGTCCGGATGCTTCACACGCCCGAGTTTGACGCCGACGAACGAAGCCTCGGCGTCGGCGTCCGGGCCATGACGACCCTCGTCCTCCACTATCTGCAGACAGCTACCCCACCGACGTCTCGACGATGAAGCAGAGGGACCTGTCTAATTGGCCTTCTAGACGGCTGACACGGGCTTGACTGCCGGTGTTCGGATAAAGAGGCACCTTATGGATCCCGGCCTTCGGAGGACTCAATCGTCGGCTCCCATGGCCGGCTTATTCCCGAACCTCCTTGGCCTCTTTCACCTCGTAGCCCGAGTCGGCCAAGACCCTTTTGACCTCGTCCAGGGAGGTCTTGGAATCGTCCAGCTTCAGGCGGACGACCTTATTTTCCCAGTTCACCTGGACGTCGGAGACGCCTTCGATCTTATTCAGGGCTTTCTGGATATTCGTAGCACATTTCTTGCAGTGCATGCCCTTGAAAGTCAGGCTATATGCCTTAACGGCAGCCAGGGCCGTGCCACCGATAAGCAGGAGGGCGACAAGGAGGGTGATTCCCTTCTGCATCGGAAACCTCCGGTCGGCGAGCATGGGTGCGCATCATGCTACACCGATCGGATCGACTGTTACAAGAGGTAGGTCCCGGGTGCCGGGTCTCGGGAATCCGACACCGGGGTAGGTTCCTGGGGATTAGGATAGGGGATTGCAGGATTTCAGCCCAAGATGTACGCTTCTTGGACGGAGAGGGCGTGGTGGCGCTGAGTCGGGGGTTCGTAGGGAGGCAAGGGTCTGCAGGCGGGGCGGCCTACGCACCCCCAGCCTAGAAGCCTACGTCGTCCTGAGCGTTCAGGTTGACGAAGCATGCGACGAGACTGTTTTTGATTCCTTTTTATCGGGTCTTTCTACCGAGATGGCAGGGGGAATCCACTAGGTCGCCCCTGCTATGACCCATCCCCTGGTCCTCGAAATCGGGCCTACAAAACTGATGCCCGGGGCTCGGCACCTGAGACCTGTGAGGGGTTGCCATGCATCTGTCCAGCCGTTCCTTTCAGGACCAACAGGCTATTCCGACTCGCTTCACGTGTGATGGGACCGACACGTCGCCCCATCTGGCGTGGTCGGAGGCCCCGGCCGGTACACAGAGCTTTGTGCTCATTATGGACGACCCGGATGCTCCAGTCGGCACGTTCACGCATTGGGTGGTTTATGATATTCCGGCTCATCAGACGGAATTGCCGGAGGGTTTCCCTAAGCAGGCCGACGTCGGGGGCGTCAAGCAGGGCGTCAACGACTTCCGTCGGGTCGGCTACGGGGGTCCTTGCCCTCCGAAAGGTCACGGTCGGCACCGCTATTTCTTCAAGCTTTATGCCTTGGACGTCCCGACCTTAGGCCTACCGGGAGGCGCCCGGCGGACTGAGGTCGAGGCCCGTATGCGAGGTCATGTGCTGGCTGAAGCCCAGTGCATGGGAACCTATGAGCGACGGTAGCCGTGCGACCGGAGGGGTCCTTAGACGTCGTCGTCATCGGCGGCGGTCCGGCAGGGGCGGCGGCAGCGGCCCGGCTGGCCCAGGCGGGCCTTTCGGTCACTGTCTTGGAAAGGCATGTCGACCCGCGGCCCAAGGTGTGCGGCGAGTTCTTATCCCCAGAATGTAGCATCTACTTGGGTCGTATCGGGGCGGGCGAAGCGTTCCGGTGTCTGCCAGCGGTGCCGATCGAGACTGTCGGTCTCTACTGGGGTCGCCGGGCCGTCACGGCGGACCTGAACCCGCCGGCTTGGGGCCTGAGTCGTTTTGTATTCGACGATTGGCTTCTGCAGTGGGCGAGTCTCTGCGGGGCTCAAGTCCTCCAGGGATACGAAGCGACGGCTGTATTTCGAGTAGACGACGGTTTCTGCGTCCGGGCTCGACACGTCCGGGACCTCACGGAGGTCGAATTCCGAACCCGCTTCGTCGCAGGCGCTTTCGGCGTCAAGTCGGGGGCCGCCGTCCCTCTGGCCGGTCTGGCCCCGCCGCATCGGCAAAAGGGTGGCTTCATCGCTTTCAGTGCTCACCTTCGATGTCCTGCCGTCGATCGCCGGGTCGAGCTCTACTTCCTCGAACGGGGCTATATCGGCCTGGCGAGTGTCGAGGCCGGGCGGGTCAATCTGGCCGGGATCGTAGAACCGACGTTTTTCCGGCGCTTGGGTGCCCGGTTCCCGACCCTCCTCGAGTACCTGACCGAGCGGAATCCAGCGTTTCGGGAGCGTTTGCACGGGGCTTCGGACTGGACAGCCTTTCGGGCGACGGTTCACCCAGGTTTCGGGCCCCGGCGTCGAGTCTGGAACGGCGTGGCCCTGATCGGGGACCAGGCCGGTTGCATCCATCCCTTTTCAGGAGACGGCATCGGGATGGCCCTCCAGAGCGCCCTCCTGTGGGCCGAGCATGTCCTCGAGGCTTTGGCAGACCGGCTCCGGCCTGAGGTCATCCTCGAACGGTATGACCGTCAGTGGCGGCAGACGTTGGCCGCCCGGCTCCGGATGACTCACTGGCTGGATTGGCTTCGGCGGCGGTCCAGGGGGCTCTCGATAACCTTGGACATCATGGAGCGGTATCCTTCCCTCCTGATGTGGATTTACCGGCGGACCCGGGGCCTTGTCTCGCCGTCACGAGGTGAAGGGTCCGGAGGTCCGGGATGCGCAGGGTCGCCGTAACCGGCTGGGGCTGTGTCACACCCTTTGGGATCGGCGTAGAGGCTTTCGGTCGGGGCCTCGCCGAGGGTCGGAGCGCGACCCGTCGGCTGACCCTGTTCGAAGCGGATGAGTCCATCACCTGCACAGTCGTCGCCGAGGTCCCGGACTTTCGGCCGGAGGACTACATCGAGTCCCGAGCGGAGCGAGGTCGCCTCGGACGAGTCGTACCGATGCTATGGCTGGCCGCCGAGGAAGCCCTGTCGATGGCCGGTCTGGACCCTCGCTCGATGAGTCTGTCCGAACGACAGGCGGTCGACGTCCTTTTGGGGTCCGCCGGCGGGGGTATCGAGTTTGCCGAGCGGCAGTACCGGCTGTACTTTGCAGGCCAGCGGCGTCAAACCAGTGTGTATGCGATCCCGTCCTCCATCGTCGGGATGCTGGCCAGTGAGGTGTCTATCCGGTTTGGCTTTCGCGGGATGAGCCACGTCGTCTCCAACGGATGTACGAGTTCGACAGATGCCATCGGCTATGCCTACCAGCTCATCAAGTACGGACGGAGCTCAGTCGTCATCACGGGCGGCGCAGACGCCTGCATCACGCCAGCCATCCTGACGGGATACTGTCAAATGCGAGCCGTGCCGACGAGTTTTAATGATCGACCCGAGCGAGCGTCCCGACCCTTCGACCAGCTACGAGACGGCTTCGTCCTCGGTGAAGGGGCCTGGGTCCTGGTCTTGGAGGACTATGACCGGGCCGTCGCTCGGGGCGTTCGACCCTGGGCCGAAGTCATCGGCTATGGCTCGACGTGCGACGCCTATCACCGGGTCCAGATTCAGCCCGACGGCGTCGAGATCGCCCGGGCCATCCAAGAGGCCCTAGCAGAGGCCGGTGTCGGTCCAGAGGCCATCGACTACGTCAATCTGCACGGGACCTCCACGAAGCTGAACGACGCCTTGGAGACGAAGGCCCTGAAGCTGGCCCTAGGACCTCGAGCTTACGAGATTCCGATGAGCGCCACGAAGTCTATGATCGGCCACCCCCAAGGAGCCTCGGGGGCGGCCGGCGTCGTGGCGACCTTGGTCTGCATGCAAGGAGGCTTTGTCCATCCGACGATCAACTATGAGTTCCCCGACCCGGCATGTGATTTGAACTATGTGCCGAATCGGCTGATCCCGACCCGGATCTCCACAGCCCTGTGCAACTGCATTAGCTTTGGGGCCAAAAATTCGGCCCTCGTCCTGCGAGCGGTCGGAGTGTGAAGGGGTTCAGGGATCAGGAGTCAGGGGGACGCCCCGACTCCGGACCTGCGGCCCCCATTCCTCGAGAGGCCCATAAGCGGTGCATGTAAGCGTCCAGGCTTTCCAGTTGTTCTTGGACTTCAGCTCGGAGGTACGGACTGAACCAGGTGGCCAGATGGGCTAAGGGGTGAGCAGCTTTCAGGTCATAGCACACCTGAGTTCCCTCAGGCACGTCCTCCAGGGACCGGAGCGCCCAACGACCCTCAAAGCTATCGAAGGTCCCTCGGATTTGGGTGAACTCAATCCAGGCCGGCTCAACCCACCGAACTTCCAGGTCGACGGCCAAGGTGAGCCCCAGAAAGCGACCGACCTGACGCACATACAGACGTTGCGGGCTTCGGTTCAGGACGACCGACTCCTCAAGTCGGGGGAACCAGACGGGCATCCGCTCGAAGTCCATCAGGACCCCAAAGACCTGAAGCCGGGGCCAAGGGACTTTCCAGCAAGCTTGAATTTCGATGTGAGAACCCTGCAGGCGAACGTCAAAGAGATCCCATTGCATGACTGTGCCCCACCCTGAGCCGGGCTCGCAAGATGGAGGCATTCTAAGGGAGCCGAGGCCTGAAGGGCAAATGCCGTCTACCTGCCTATCTGCTGACTTGCCTATCTACCCAAAAGACTTGACAGGGGGGGTACCCCTTTGGTAGGGTATGGCCTTCTTCGTCGACCCTTGCGATATCTCGACAAAGGACGTTGGGCCAAGAGCCCTCTTGACCCCATGCCCTATGCTCTATGGCCGGGGTCCTTTTTATCGCTCCAAGGGCGTCACCGTCAACGCGTGGCGTCCAGGCGTTAACCCCGAGGAAATAGGACGATGACGACACCGTTCTGGTATGTCGGCTTGATCCCCCTACTGCCGGGCCTGGGCGCTCTGGTCAATGGGGTCTTGGGACGGCGGTTCCCCAAGCGGGTCATCCATACAATCGCCTGTGGGACGGCATTGATATCGTGCCTATTAGCCGTTGTCCTGCTGGTCCAGTTCGTGCAGTATCCGCCCGAGGCACGGCGCTTTACCGTGACCTATTACGACTGGCTGAATGTCGGACCGGTACGCCTCCCGACGGGGGAGAGCGTGCGTCTCCATGTACCCGTCGAGCTGTTGATCGACCCCCTGTCGGTCGTGATGGTCCTGGTCGTGACCTTCGTAGGGTTTCTCATCCACGTGTACTCGACGGGTTACATGGGGGAAGACCCAGACTACGCTCGGTACTTCTCGTACTTGAACCTCTTCATGTGTGCCATGCTGACGCTGGCCCTGAGCAGTAGCTTCCTCTTGCTGTTCGTCGGCTGGGAGGGCGTCGGTCTATGCTCGTACCTGCTGATCGGCTTTTGGGCCGACCGCACGTCGGCGGCCAACGCCGGTAAGAAAGCCTTCCTTGTGAACCGTATTGGGGACTTGGGTTTCATGATCGGCATGATGCTAATATTTCTTCAATTCGGGAGTCTCCGGTTCGAAGACGTATTCACCCGGGTGACCAACGGGTCATACAGCGTCAATGACCCCATCTTGGTCGCCATCGGTCTATTCCTGCTGATGGGTGTGACGG
>JANXAA010000133.1 GCA_025061865.1 Acidobacteriota bacterium
TCGAAGACCCGTTTTCATGAACCCGCCGCCGGACAAAATTTGGACCATGGGCCACGGACCTCTTTGAGGCCCATCGGGATGCCTCGTCTTGGGCCTCGGGACGAGGGAACCCGGATCCCCAAGGGAAGTTCATGGTCTATAGTCTTATGGTTTGGGGTCTCTCCTTCACGAAGGCCATTAGGTAGTGGTCGCTCAGCCAGACTGTAAGCGGGACCTGACGAAGGGAGCGCTCCCACTGCTCAAGATACTCCAGCAGACGGGGCCGTCGCTCGACCCAGCGACTCAGGTCCGTCGGGGGGAGCAGGACTCTGAGGTCTATCATATAAAGGGTTCGGAAGTGGGGAGCCAATTCAGATCTCAGACGCCGCGGCGACGGATACCAGACCCGAATGGCCGGTCCACTGCCGAGACGGGCTCCGGCACCGGACCGGAAACGCCGAAAAGCCGTTCGGCCCCGCCCGTGAAGCAGATGCCACCCGACTTCCCACAGACAGAGAGGCCCCATCGGGACCAGAACGACGTGGCCGCCCGGCCGGACCCACCGGGCCAGGACCGAACAAACTTGATGTGGTCAGCGACGCCGGCAGCCTCGGCTTTCTGACGGGCGACGTCCAGTATGGTCGCCGAGGCATCCACGGCTGTCACAGAGATGCCCCGCCGGGCCAGCCAGACGGCGTCCTCGCCGGTCCCACACCCGAGGTCGATCACGCGGTCGCCCGGCTGAAAGACTCTTTCGAGGCATTCCCAGACGAAAGCCCGAAGCCGCCGGCCTAAAGGCCGGTCTGTGAACTGGGCATCGTAGACGGTCGCCACGGTGTCAAAGGGATGGGCCATGTCTGGTCTCTCTGGGCTTCGGTGTTGGCTGAGTGTTGAGTGTCAGGGGCGGGAGTCGGGGATCGGGCTTTTCTCAGGCCCCCGACCCCTAACCCCTGATCTCCCACACCCTTTCATTCCGTCTCCCGCTGCGTGAGCCACATCCCGACCCGTCCGATGCGGGCGTTGGCCCATGCTTTGGCCATCCGCCAGTAGTCGGGCCGAGGCCTCTGCCGTTGCTTGTGCCATTGGATTTCGCCGGTCAGCCATCGGATGGCGAACTCATAAATCGTCGAGAGTGTCGGCCGGCGATAGTAAGGTCTCGGTCCGAACCCTCGTCCCAGGGCTTGCGGGCGACGATACGGTCGGCCACGAGGTCATAGTACGGCGTTCCCTTAATGGGATAGGCGCCGGTCGTCAGAAAAACGTCGGGGTCGGCTTCTTTGAGGAACTTGAGGGTGGTCTGGATGTCCGCCACGTCTTCACCCTCGTAACCCAGCATGATAAAGACGCCGGTCTCGATCCCATACCGTCGGAGCAGGCGGATGAACCACCGGGCCCGCTCGGCATTGACTCGCCGGTCCATGGCGTCTAAGACTCGCTGGGAACCGTTCTCGATGCCGACCCACAGTCGGAGACAGCCCATTTCGGCCAGCGTACGGACGACGGCCTCGTTGAGACGGTCCTCCCGGGAAATGGTCTCAAAGGGAACTCGCAGGCCCCGCCGCTTGAGCTCTGCGGCATACTGGAAGAACCAGCCGTAGTGAATAGTGAACACATCGTCGGCATACCACACTACGTCCGGATGGTATGTCTGGACGATCGTCTCCAGTTCGTCGGCGACATTCTGGGACGACCGCCGTCGGTGACTGGATCCGAAGACGGCATGACTACACCAAGTGCACGTGTATGGGGATCCCCGGGCCGTGATGAGGGACACGGAGCCCATCCCGTGATGTTCTCGCCAGACCCGGATGTACGTCGGGATGTCGATGGCGGCTCGGTCGGGAAACGGTAGGGCGTCTAAGTCCGGGATGAAAGGCCGGGCCGGGGTCCGCACGATGCGACCGTCGTCCTCTCGGTAGACGATGCCCCGGATCGCTTGCATGGCCGTAGGACCCTTCTGAAGCAGGTGGGGCAAGAGTTCCTCCATCGTGTGTTCGCCCTCGCCGATGGCGACGACGTCCGCACCCCGTTGGAAGTACTCCTCCGCATAATTGGCCGGCTCGGGACCCCCCAGGACGACGGTCGCCCCCAACTCCTTACAGAGGCGGACCATGCGAAGGACGGTCGGCCGGGTCAGCAGGTTGCAGTAAATCCCGGCGACCGGAGGTCGTGTCTGCCGGACGTAAGTAACAAAGTCCTCCCACCGGCGGAACGTCGTATCAAAGACGGCCACGTCGAATTCCCGGGCCTTGAGGTAGGCCGAAATGTACAAAACCCCCAGCGGGGGATAGGGCTTCATGACGGCCCGCTCGTGTGGGTCCTCGGCCAAGAAGTAGCCATGCGTCAACAAAACGTCTATGGGGTCCCCTAACCCGAACTCATGCCATCCGAGGCGACGGTCGGAGCCATCCGACGACGACCTTCTCGATGGGGAAACCGTAAAAATCCTGTTGACAACGCCACCGGGCGATGGCCTGCAGGGGCCGGCGGTACCACACCCGTCGACCGCCGGCCCACTGACTGTAAAACTTGAACCGCTCAATCCGTCGATACTTCTCAGTGCTGACCCAGGGTCCCGCCGAGCCGATGAAGTCGAATTCAGCCCACTCGTCCATGTTCTGGGGCAGGTCGTACCCCTGGCGGACGACGACCTCCGGGATGAGCGACCCGGATGCGGCTTGTAGTAGAAGATGGGGGTCTCAAACCGGGGGCTCATCGGGCGGAGATGCTTGACCAGGTCCAGCGTCGCCCGAACGCTTTCGTCAGGCTCGCCCGGAAAGCCGACGATAAAGGGAAAGATAGCGCCCAGGCCGTAGCGAACGCACCGCTCGGCGCAGTGGAGGACCTGCTCGAGGGTAATGTCCTTCAGCCTCTACCGAAGGAGGGCCGGCGACCCAGACTCGACGCCGATCATGACCTGCCGGAGACCCGACCGTACGCACAGGGCCCACCCTTCGTCAGATAGCCGGTACCCCTGGTCAGCCCGCATCGTAGCCGTCCACGTAAAAGCAAGTCCCGGCGGAGGAATTCCTCGACGATGGCGATGACTCGCTTTTCGAAGGTAAAGAACGTCTCACCTTGGAAGGCCAGGTCCTCGAACGAGTAGCGCCGCCAGAGGAACTCGATTTCGTCGCCGACCCGCTCGGGCGAGAGGGCCACCCACCGACGGCCGTAGACGAAGGGGTCCGCACAGAAGGCGCATCTGTAATGACAGCCCATCGATGAAACATAGTCCAATTGACGCTTGCCCTTGGGTCGGAAGTACTGCTCGACGGGGATGAGGCCGTAGTCGACGGGCGAGAAGGCATTCATGTCCATAAGGGGACGAGGCGGATTCTGGAGGGGCGTATCCTTCCGGCGGAAGGCCGTCCCCGGGAGTCCGTCCAGAGGGGTACGGTCGGTCAGTCGGTCGGGCTGTAACGTTGGCCCCAGATGGGCTGGGCGCACCAGTTGCAGTGGTACGGACAACCCCGCGTGGTGACCATGTTCATCGAAAAGTACCCGTGGCGGCGGTACCAAATTTCCCGATAGCGGTCGACGTCGGCGAGGTCCCAGGCCGGAAACGGCAGGGCATCGGGGTCACGGATATCGGGTCGGCGGGGCGTCCGGACGAGGGTTCCACCCATCTGGGGGTCAATGAAGGCCAAACCCGGGATTTCGGACAAGGGCGTGTCGGTCCGGCCCGTCCGGCGATCCAGGAGTTGGGCCAAGGTGAGCTCGCCTTCGCCGATAAGGACGAAGTGGGCCCCATGGAGCAGGTAGAGTTCAGGGTGGTCCGTGGCGTCGGAGCCGGCGACAAGGACCGTACAACCGCGGCGGTGGGCCATCTCGATCATGGTAAAGGCTGCCTGCCGCATCCGGAGGAGGCACATCTTAGACAGGTAGTTGAAGTTGTCCTCGTATAAGGACGGCGAAACGGGGCTGTTCGCGAGCTAGGGCCCGGTCCCAGTCGGATTCGGACTCGGCCAGCATGGCATCAAAGAGGGCGACGTCATAGCCTTGCTGGCGCAGAAAGGAAGCGGCATACAGCGTCCCTAGAGGTGGGTACGGCTGGAGGGCCGTCCACATCTTGGGGTCCAGGCGCAGGTAATAGGACTGGCCGAAAAGGACCTG
The DNA here is from genome assembly GCA_025061865.1 of Acidobacteriota bacterium. Taxonomy (GTDB): domain Bacteria; phylum Acidobacteriota; class HRBIN11; order HRBIN11; family HRBIN11; genus HRBIN11. The sequence goes on from JANXAA010000133.1 coordinate 4,093, forward strand.
GCGCATCAAGACCTGCCTGCGGGGACGGGACCGGCAGTTTCCTTTTATTATATAGATATATCTGTTTTTATTGTAAAATGGAACTTTGGTATGACAGGGGACGGTCTTGGACAGGTCGGCAGGTGTCGGTGGAGCCCCTTGTTCATGTCGCCGGACCGTATCAGGCCCATCTGCCTTCTGCCCACCTACCGACTTGCCTTACAACGGAGCCTCCCGCCGTTGACACCTCGGCGGGACCTATCCAGAATGGTCCCCCTATTCCCACGAAAAGCAACGGGAGCCGCGCCTTATGTTGTCCGGGCGGGTTCTTCTTATCCTGACTTGGGTCCTTGCAGACGTCCTGCTACTGTCGGCATGGGCCCGCGATGAATCCCGGGTCGAGCCCCCCCCGGCCGGACGGAATCCGAGCCGTCGTGATCGACCCCGGTCACGGAGGAAGTGAAACGGGGACGGTATCACCTACCGGTCTCATGGAAAAAGACGTCACCCTTAGCATCGCCCGTCTCCTGAAACACCTGCTGGAAAGTCGGCTGGGTCTTCAGGTCTGGCTAACTCGAGAAGACGACCGAAACGTCGACTTGGACACCCGCACGGCCGTCGCCAACAACCTGCATGCCGACTTGTTCATTAGCATCCATGCCAATGCGGCTATGCGGGGTCGGGCAGCCGGCGTGGAGACATACTACTTGAGCACGGACTGGTTGGATGAAGAAACCCGTAAGCGTCTTTCGGCAAGTGAGCCGGGCGCCTTTGCACCCCGAAGGCCTCCCGACTCGCAAGACCCCCTGGCCCTGATCCTTTGGGACATGGCCCAGATCGCTCACCTGGAAGAGAGTAGCCGGCTGGCTCAGACAATCCAGCAGACCCTTAACCGAGAGTTGGGTCTCCCGGATCGGGGCGTCAAGCAAGCGCCCTTCCGGGTCTTGATGGGCGCCCAGATGCCGGCCGTATTGGTCGAGGTCGGTTTCCTGGATAATCCTGAAGAAGCCCGCCGGCTGGCCGACGGCAAATACCAAGCCCGCCTGGCTGAAGCCCTCTACCGGAGCATCGAGCGCTACCTATCGATCCGGCAGGCCATGCAGGCCCCGTCCCCCTGAGATCGAATAGACCCGTCGGGAAGGCGTGACGGGGTCGACGAGGGGCAGGGGCACTCCCCGTGCATTTGAAGTCCTGCCGGAAAAGACCTATCTTTTACGAATTTACACGCGGCCACGCCTTTACCCAGGAGGTCATCCATGAGTCAGCGGGAACTCACTGTCGGTGTGGGTGGTGAGGCCGGTGAGGGGATCGGTCGGACGGGTGATTCCATTGCCAAGATAGCGGCTCGCTACGGTCTTCACATATACGCCTACAACAGCTATCAATCCGTGATCCGGGGCGGCCACGTCTGGCTTCGGATCCGGATAGCGACCGAAAAAGTCTATAACCATGGTGACCATCTCGACGTCCTGATCGCCTTGAATCAAGACACGTTCGACCGACACCTGCGAGAGGTCGATTCGGACGGCTGGGTCCTGTTCAATACAGAGGTCGTCCGGGTCCCGGAGGACCGCCGGAGTGACCTGCGCTATTGCGGGGTTCCCTGCAAGGTCATCTGTAAGGACCTAGGCTACAAGCCTGTCATGCAGAATACCGTCCTGCTGGGGGCGGCGGCTTGGGTCCTGCAGTTTGACTTTTCGTACATCGAAAAGGTCATGCAAGACACTTTCAAGCACAAGGGCGATGCGGTCGTGCGGGAAAACGTCCAGGTCGCTTTACGGGGCTACGAGTACGCCCGGGAGAATTTTTCCCCGATCCGTCCACCCTTCCCGATAGGACCCAAGCCCTTGGCCGTCACGACGGGCAACGAGATGTTCGCCCTCGGGGCTGTCGCAGCGGGCTGTAAGTTCTATGCGGCTTACCCGATGACGCCTGCCTCATCGATCCTCCATTGGTTTGCTCGGTACGGTCCCGAACTCGCCGTGGTCGTCAAGCAGTGTGAAGACGAGCTGGCGGTCATCAACTTCGCCATCGGGGCGGGCTTTGCGGGCGTTCGGGCCCTATGCGCCACGTCCGGCGGCGGCTTTTCCCTGATGACGGAGGCTATCGGAGAGGCCGCCATGACGGAGACACCCGTCGTGGTCATCAACGTCATGCGGGGTGGCCCCTCGACGGGCCTCCCGACTAAGACGGAGCAAGCTGACTTTTGGCAACTCTTCGGTGCTTCCCAGGGGGACTATCCCAAGATGATCGTGGCC
>JANXAA010000134.1 GCA_025061865.1 Acidobacteriota bacterium
CCGGACGGGGCCGACGACCGGATGTACCTGGCCGCCCTCCGACGGGGCCTGGCGACCATCGAGACCCGCTTCGAGCCGGACATCGTGTTCTACATCGCCGGGGCCGACCCCTACGAACACGATCGGCTCGGGGGATTGGGCCTGACGATGGCCGGCTTCCGGGAGCGGGACGACTTGGTCTTCGAGTGGGTCCGCCGCCACGGGGCGGCCTGCGTGATTACGCTCGGGGGCGGATACGCCTTACGGGTCGAGGATACGGTCGCCATCCATGTACAGACGATCCGCCAAGCCCTGGTATCCTGGCTCTCAATGAGGGATAGATAGGCAAGTGGGCCGATGGGTCGGCCAATAGACAGGTCGGCGCCTTCATCGGGATCGAAGCCATCCCAGCCTTGCTCGCTCGAGCGGGGTCGATAGGATGCCGGATGTGAATCCGACGGGCATATTTTCGAACGCCCGTATGACTGCAAGCGCCGGATAGTTGCCGACATTCCCATGACCGGCAGGGTTTCAAGGGATCGGCCCCACCCCTTGATTTCCACGACTTGTCTATTTGTCGACCTGCCCATCCGCCCCAAAAAGCTTACCCCAGGAGCCCTTATGAAGACACCGATGGAAGTCCTTCAAGCCATCGATGCCTTTCTGGCCCGCCGGCCAGAGCCCGCTGAGGCCCTGCAGTTTGTTATCGACACCCTCCATCGAGAACGGCCCCACTATCACTGGGTCGGCATCTATCTCCTGGAGCCGGACGGCGCGCATCTTCGACTCCACGATTACTATGTCGGACGTCCGACGCCCCATACACGCATCCCCGTCACCGAGGGCATCTGTGGGGCTGCTGTCCGGGAGGGCCAGACCATCGTCGTCCCGGACGTTTCCCAGGACCCCCGCTACTTAGCCTGTAGCTTAGAGACACGGTCCGAGATCGTGGTCCCTATCTGGCGAGGGAACCGCATCGTCGGGGAGATCGACGTCGACAGCGACGACCTGGCCGCCTTCGGGGAGGAAGACCGCCAGCTTTTAGAGGCTGTCGCCGAGCGCCTGGCCCCTTGGCTTCCCCCTACGGAATGACCCATCGTGGGAAGTAGGTAGATGGGTCTGACCGACCCCGCTCGAGTGAGCGGGGCTGGGATGGCTTTGATCCCGACGAAGGTCGCTGTCGTCGACCTAACCTACGCATCGGCCCGACTGAAGCCATGATGACGAATCCTAAGCGACTGATCCCGTATTATCAGCTCGCCCGCCAGTGGCGAGACCTCTCAGACTGGTGGCCTGGCGAGACTCCTTGGGACGTGGCCGTGTCGGCTGTCCTGACTCAGAACACCCAGTGGAGCCGGGCCTTCCGGGCCCTGCAGGATCTGCGACAGGCCGGCCTGGACACGCCCGACGCCGTGGCCCGAGCCCAGCGTTCCGTCTTGGAGCGGCTCGTCCGGCCCGCTGGAAGCTTTCGCCGGAAGGCCCAAACGATCCAAGCGTTGGCCCGCTTCGTCGTAACCGAATGTGGGGGCCACCCTCGACGCTTGAGTACCTGGCCTCTGGACCGGGCCCGGTCAGCCCTCCTGGCGATTCACGGCATCGGACCCGAGACGGCTGACGCCATCCTGCTGTATGCTTGCGGCGTGCCCGTCGCCGTCGTCGACGCCTACACGGTCCGGATCCTTCAGCGGCACGGTCTCCTGCCAGCGGGACGATGGCGCTACGAGGACGTACAGCATCAAATGGAGACGTGGTTTAGCGGCGACGCAGAAGCTTGGAAAGAACTGCATGCTCAGATGGTGACCGTCGGGAGGACCTTCTGTAAGGCCCGGGGGCCTCTCTGTATGGCCTGCCCCTGGCGGCCCCTACTCCCCGAGGGTCGACCGGACGACGGGGTCTCGGGCCCCAGGGACCGGGTTCTGGGCCTCAGAGAAGGAATTTCTCAGTCCCGACCTGTGGAGCTGGGCCGTCCAGTTCAGTGAGAGCGTCATGAGTGCTGGATGCATGACCGATCGAATCGAAAGGTACGATGTGTACAGGCACGGACAGGTTCTGAAAGTCCTGGGTCCCTTTCCCTGGGGCTTGGCACCCAGCCCCAGGGACCATAGAGGCGTCTTATGGCATACTCCCATTTCTTACGGGGCCCCCGAAAATACGTCAGCGTCCGAGACTCCTTTGAGGGGCATCGGGCTTGGCTTTGGTTCGCCTCGATGGGCCTCCTGGGCTTTTTTTCCTTCATGCCAGGGACCCTGGCGAGTGCCGTCGTGACCCTGGCTTATGGTCTCGGCCTAGGTCGAGTCCCCCTGGGTATCCAACTGACCGTGTGGCTCCTGACGTCCCTCTTAGGCCTCCGGGCCGCTCGCATCTGTGAGGAACGGCTCCGCACGCCGGACCCGTCCTTTATCGTCATCGACGAATGGAGCGGCCAGTGGATCGCCCTCATGGGCCTGCCCCTCGAGTGGCCCTGGCTGATAACGGCCTTCTTGCTATTTCGATTTCTGGATGTCGTGAAACCCCTGGGCCTCCGGCGGCTGGAGCGCCTGCCCCACGGCTTCGGCGTCATGATCGATGACGTCGCCGCCGGAATCGTGACCGGCCTGTGCCTCCACGGCGTCCGGTGGCTCCTGACCTAAGCTAAAGGTTCATGCTGGCGCGGTAAAGGGACTCTGGTCATGCTGGTGAAGGGTGAGTAGCGAATCGGAAGACCCCAGACTCCCAGACCATTCCACTATTCGCTGTTTCACGACGACTCGGAGGAAAAGTTGACTGGAAAAGTCCTGAAGAGGCAAAATGTCCAACAGTCGGTCCCGAGCGATGTATTTCCTGAGACAGGGGGCTCCGCCCCACGCGGCGCTCCCGCTAAGTCGGGGGACGTCGTCCATCCTGAATCAGTAGGGTCAACCGACAGGTCGTCCTACGAGAGGACAGGACGAAGAGACCCCCCGTCGAGCTGTCCGGAGACCGACGCATGGGCCTCCCAAGGGTGGGAGGCTCGACACTCACAAGGAGGTGAGCCATGACGTCGGTCAATCCGTGGGAGATGGCGCGTCAACAATTCTTCCAGGCCGCTGACCTGATGGGCCTGGAGGATGGCCTCCGGGAGGTCTTGAGCACCTGTAAACGGGAGCTGACCGTTCACTTTCCTGTCAAGATGGATGACGGCTCCATCCACGTATTTACGGGCTACCGGGTCCAGCACAACCTGGCCCGGGGTCCGGCCAAGGGCGGGATCCGCTACGCCTCGGACGTGACCCTCGACGAGGTTAGGGCCCTGGCGATGTGGATGACCTGGAAGTGCGCCGTCGTCGGTATCCCCTTCGGGGGCGCTAAGGGCGGCGTCGTCTGCGACCCTAAGCACATGAGCCCACGCGAGTTGGAAAATCTGACCCGACGTTACACGACGGAAATCTCCCTCCTGATCGGCCCCGAGCGGGACATCCCGGCCCCGGACGTCAATACAAACCCCCAGGTCATGGCTTGGATCATGGATACCTACTCGATGCACCAAGGTTACTCAATCCCCGGCGTCGTCACGGGCAAGCCCGTCGAGATCGGAGGCTCGATCGGCCGAAACGACGCCACCTCTCGGGGGTGCCTTTACGTGACCCAAGAGGCCTTGGCCGATCGAGGTGAGAAGCTGACGGGGCAGAGGGTCGCCATCCAGGGCTTCGGCAACGCCGGGATGTACGCAGCCGAGCTCTTCGCCCAGGCCGGGGCTGTCATCGTCGCCGTCAGCGACTCCAAGGGCGGGATTTACAACCCGAGAGGCCTGGACGTCGAACGGGTCATCTACGTCAAGGCGACGACCGGAACGGTCGTCGAGTACCGGGACGCCGAGCGCATCGGCCACCGGGACGTCCTGGAGGTGCCTTGCGACATCTTGATCCCGGCGGCCGTCGAGAATCAGATCACGAAGGACAACGCCGACCGCGTTCGGGCCCGCATCGTCGTCGAGGCCGCCAACGGCCCGACGACGCCTGAGGCCGACGCCATCCTGTGGGACAAGGGCATCTTCATCTTACCGGATGTCCTGGCTAATGCCGGCGGCGTCACAGTCTCCTATTTCGAGTGGGTGCAAGACCTGTACTCGTTCTTCTGGGACGACCGGCGGGTCTACGGTGAACTCGAGCACATCATGCGCCGGGCCTACCACGACGTGATGAACAAGCTGGGGACCCTTCAGAAACAGCACGGCCGTCGAGTCGACCCCCGGCAAGCCGCGCAGGTCCTGGCCATCGAGCGCGTTGCCCAGGCAACCCGCATCCGGGGCATCTACCCGTAGATTCGGAGTTCGGGAGTCCGGAAGCTTGGGCAATCCCTTAAGGAGACCACGATGAGGCCGACCGTGTTGCCACACATGCACGCGGATATCCCTTCGGCAAGCCAGATCCGGCGTTCAGCCCTATCCGTTTTTCATCTAACATCGCCGAGGGCTGGGGAAGCGGTTCGCGTAAGACTTATCGACATTTCCTCCAGATGGCCCGCGGGTCCTTAATGGACTTAGAAGCCCAATGGGTCATCGCCTACCGGCTAGGGGACTTGCCGGCTCATCCATAAGCTATCTGACCGTTCAGGGTCCCTTATATTCCGGACCCCGAGTGGCCGAATTCCCGGACGGCCGGTGACTGAATTCAAAAGCCGACCGACGTCCCCTCGGCGTGGGAGACCTCTTGATTCTTGACGGGGCTACAGTACTCGAGGGGTTCTGTCCCCGGTAGGAAGGCTTCTAAGATGACAGGCCCGTCGCATTCGGGCGAAGCCCGCAAGCCCGTATAATAGTCGACCGGGAGCATGACGACACCAGCCGGTGCCTGAAAAGTCTCCGGCGGCCGTCCCTCCATATAAGCCTGCATGAAGCGGACCCAGATGGGGAGGGCGGCCCGGGCGCCCGTCTCGTTATACCCTAGCCGCTTAGGTTCGTCGTAGCCGACCCATACGCCACAGACGACCGACGGCGTAAACCCGATGAACCAGGCATTCGTGAACTCGTCGGTCGTGCCCGTCTTGCCGGCCGCTTCGAAGGGGAGATTCCGAGTCAGGCCAGCGGCTGTCCCCCGGAGGGTGACGCCTCGCAAGGCCCACGTCACGACGAAGGCAACCTCCGGTGAGAGGGCTTCGTCGGTCTGGGGGACATGCACCTCCCAAGGTCGGCCGTAACGGTCCTCGACCCGCCGGATCCAGTAAGGCCGGACCCGCAGGCCGCCGTTCGCAAAGGCCGCATAGGCCGCCGTGACCTCCAGGGGCGTAAGGTCGACGGCCCCCAGCGCAATCGAGGGGTACGGCGGGACAGGACTCTCGATGCCCAAGCGGCGAACGACACCCAGGACCCGGTCGACGCCGATACGCGTGATCAGACGGGCCGAGACCGTATTGCGCGAGAACTCGAGACCCCGCCGAAGCGTGATCCAACCCATGAAGCGGTTGTCAAAGTTGCCGGGCGACCACACGACATGCGTAATGGGGTCCTCGTAAGAGAAGGGCGCATCCTCGACGATCGCCGAGAGCGACAGACCCGCCTCGAGGGCCGCTGTCCACACAAAGGGCTTGAAGGCCGAGCCGACCTGACGGCGAGCCTGTGTCACCCGATTGAACTGACTCCGTTGGAAGTCCAGGCCCCCGACCATGGCCCGGACCTCGCCCGTGACGGCATCCATAACGACGAGGGCTCCCTCGACGAGGGGGACGTTTTCCAAACGGGACTGCACAGTCCGGTACGCTGGGTCCAGGCCCTCGATGTGGGCCATGACGACATCACCGGGACGAAGCTTCTGAAGCAAGCCCGACACCCGCAGATTCGCTAGGTCGGCGGGCTTCCAGATGCCGGTGAAGGCCCCGACCCGGTAAACGGCGCCCTCCGGTCCGACGGCCGTGATGAGGGCAGGTACCCGGTTCCCGACCGAAAGGGTGCCTGACCATTCCGGTAAATTCAAGCTCGCCAGGGCGGAAGGGTCACACGCCCCCTCGCAGACATTCCGCAGGGGGCCCGACCAGGGCTGACGTCGGGCCAGCTCGTAGAGGCCGTCGCGAAGAGTCGTCTCGGCGAGCCGCTGGGCCCTCGGGTCCAAGGTCGTGTAAATCCGGAGGCCCTCGTTGTACAGGGTGTCATAACCGTACTTCGCCTCGATATAACGGCGGACCTCCTCAATGAAATAAGTCGCCACCAGCGGTTTTTCCTCATGGGCGACGACTCGGATAGGCGTCCGCGCGGCCTGCTCGTAAACGTCCCGGGGGATGACCCGTTCCTCCAGGTGGCGGCGGAGGGCATGGTTCCGCCGCAGGCCCGCACGCCGGGGGTTCAGGTAAGGCGAGTACCGGTT
>JANXAA010000135.1 GCA_025061865.1 Acidobacteriota bacterium
CTTCTCCTCCACGAGGGCTTTCTGACGTACGGGGGTCTGGCGGGCCACGACCTGGCGGCGATGACCGTCGGCCTCCAGGAGGTCCTGGATGAGGCGTACCTGGCCTACCGAGTCGGCCAAGTCGCCGGGATGGTCGACGAACTCCACCGTCGGGGCATCCCGGTCGTCCGGCCAGCCGGAGGCCACGCCGTGTACGTCGTGGCTGACCGCTTGATGGACCACGTGCCGGTCGAGGCTTTCCCCGGCCAGGCCCTGACGGTTGCCCTCTACTGTGCCGGTGGGGTCCGGGCCTGTGAGATCGGGAGCCTGCTGATGGGGGACGACGGGCGACCCCCCCATGAGCTCGTTCGACTGGCCATTCCCCGCCGGGTTTACACGGGCGAGCACCTGGCTTACGTCGTGCGGGTCCTGGCGGCCATTGCCGAACGGCCTCGGACGTGGCCCGGCTTCCGGGTCGTCCGGGCCCCAGCCGTTCTGCGCCATTTCACGGCCCATCTGGCCCCGACGGGGCCACTCCCGCCTCCGACTGACTGGGAACTTCCTCTCGGGGAGGGCGGTTAGGTCCCGAAGGTCTCAAGATGTGGCTCCCACTGTAAAGGGAGATACTCTAAGGACGCCGGTATGCCAGCCGGCGTTCCCAGACATCCCATACAGGCTGATTGTGCTCTCTCACTTTGCCGGACCCCCAGCACCGAGTACTGGAAGCCCAAAGGTCGTGGACGCCGAGACGGTAAGCTTATAAACTATGCATGAGGCGACTCGACTCCCGACCGAGGCAACGTCTGTGATCGATACGCTTCAAGTCTTCCAAGAACTCCAAGAGGTCCTTCCGCCTGAGGCGGCTCGCCGGGTGGCCGAGGCCATCGGCCGGGTCTACGAGGAACTTCAGCAGGGAGTCACCCGTGCGGAATTTCAGGAACTTCACCGAGCGTTGACTCAGCTTGCTGAAGCCCAACAGCGGACGGAGCGACAGCTCCAGGCTCTGGCGGCTCAGGTGGGGAGCTTGGCCCAGCGGGTCGAGGAGTTGACTGAGGCCCAGCGTCGGACGGAACAGCAGGTCCAGGCGTTGACGGAGGCGCAGCGTCAGACGGACCAGCGCCTGCAGGCCCTGGCGACCCAGATGGAGACCCTGACCCGGCGGGTCGATGGCCTAGCCCAGCAGGTAGAGAAATTGGTCGAGGCTCAACGGAAGACGGAGGCCGAAGTCCTAAGTCTGTCCAGGAGTGTTAAGGAGTTGACGGGAGAACTCCGGGAGACCCGCCAACAGTTAGGCGGTCTGGCGATGACCGTCGGATACACATTAGAGAATGAAGCCTTTAAGGCCTTACCCGGCCTGCTGGCCCGGGACTTTGGCCTGACGGTCCACGGGCCTCTCCGTCGGAAGTATGTCATCGACCGGCAAGGTGACCTCCTGGAAGTCAACATCGTCGGACAGGCCTCTCAAAACGGCGAATCCGTTACGATCGTTGGGGAGGCCAAGGTGCAATTATCCAAGAATGACGTAGATCGATTCGTCCGGAAAAAGCTGAAGCGGCTGGAAGGGACCCTGCCGGGCCGGCTCTTCCCGGTCTTGGTGACGCATATGACGACGGCGGTCGACGTCGAGGCCTATGCCCGGAGCAAGGGTATCGCCGTCTATTATTCGTACGAATTTTGATTGCGGCGTGCTGGGTATTCGGTGTGGGGTATCGGTTGTGGATACGTTGTCTTACCCGACACCCAAGACCTAATACCCGTGGGAGAGAACGACCATGAGTTGGCTCCGCAGGGTCCTTCACGTCGGCGTCGGCTTAGGCGCTCTAACTGTCCGCCGAGTGCAAGACGTCGTCCAGCGTCTGGAGGTCGAGGGCCGGCACGTCTTGGAGCGGCCCGACAACCCTGTTGAAAAGGTGCGCGTCCGTCTTAGCCGATGGACGGAATCGGCGCGCAAGACTTTTCAGGAGCTGGCGACCCATTTGTATTATACTGCCGGCGTCACGCCCCTTCAGGAGACGCAGCGTCTCCACCAGCGTGTCGATGAGCTGGAAACCCGCCTGACTCGAAAGACTCGGGGTGATGCGGCTCGTTCAGATTCCTAAGGCATACCGCCAGCTCCGGCGGTTCCGTCAGATCGTGCAGGTCCTGGCCCGGTATGGCTTCTGGGATGTCCTGGCCCGGATGGGCCTGGCGGGGCCTTACGAACGGCTTCGCGGGCCCTGGCGGCGCCGGCCGACGCCGGAGCTGGTCCATGGAACGACACCTCAGCGGGTTCGAGCGGCCCTCCAAGAGTTAGGTCCCACTTTTATTAAGCTGGGCCAGTTCCTGAGTCTGCGGCCGGACCTCCTCCCCGTCGAATGGGTCCATGAGTTAGAACAATTACAGGACCGGGTTATCCCTCAACCGTGGGCGGAACTCCGGCCGGTCTTAGATCAGACCCATGCTGAGTGGCCTGCATGGCTCGTTGAGCTGGACCCCGTGCCCCTGGGTTCAGCTTCTATCGCCCAGGTCCACGCGGCCCGCACGGCCGACGGCCGGGCCGTCGCCGTCAAGGTCCGCCGCCCTCACATCGAGCGTCTCATTCGCACGGACTTGGACATCCTGGCTTTCCTGGCCGACCTGGCCGACCGACACATCGAGGAACTTCGACCCCTGCGGCTCCCCGTCCTGGTCGCTCAGGCCCGACAGGTCCTGGAGCGGGAGCTGGACCTCCGCATCGAGGCCCAGCAGATCGAGCGCTTTCGTCGGAACTTTCAGGACTTCCCGGAGATCGTCGTCCCGGCTGTGGACTGGACGGTCCACGGCGACGCTGTCCTGGTCGTCGAGCGGATCGAGGGCATCCGTATCGACCGGGTCGACGAACTGATCCGCCACGGCGTCGACCCGGCCCATATCGCTCGCGTGGGGGCTCGGGCCCTCCTGAAGCAGGTCTTCATCGATGGCTTCTTTCACGCTGACCCCCATCCGGGCAACCTCTTCGTCCTCTTGCCAGGCCGTATCGCGGTCATCGACTTTGGCATCATGGGGACGCTGGACGAGACGATTCGAGAAGTCTTGGCTGACATCCTCATCGGCGTCGTCCGTCAGGACACCCGGGCTGTCGTTCGGGGTCTCATCCGGCTGGGCGTGATCCAGAAACCTCCCCCGCCGGCGTTTTTCCAAGAGTTGAACGACTTCATCGGTCGGTACAGTGGAATTCCCATCGAACGGATGTCGATGCGCATGGTCCTCGAGGAGGTCCTGGCTCATCTCCGGCGATACCATCTGTTTCTGGCGACCGACCTAGCCCTCATGTTCAAAGCCCTCCTGACCCTGGACAGCCTAGCTCGGAAACTGGACCCCGACCTTCAAACCGCCGAGATCGCTCGGCCCTTCGTCCAGCAATTGGTCCGCCGGCGGTACAACCCTCTGCGGTACGGACGTCGGATCGTTCAACAGGCCGAACAAGTCCTCTCAATGACAGCCTCGACGCCTCTGGAATTCGAGTGGTTCTGGCAGCAATTCAGCCGAGGCCAGTGGCCCCTCCCGATGGAGGTCCGAAACTTATCGTCTTTAGAAGATTCCGTCCAGCGGGGGTTCCACCGGATGGCTTGGGCGATGGTTATCGGGAGCCTTCTAGTGGCATCAGCCCTCCTGATGGTCCGGCCTGTCGGACCCGTCTGGTACGGTATTCCCGTCGTCGGGGCGATCGGCTGGCTGGCGGCTCTCCTGATGGCCCTCGTCTTAGGATTTCAGGCCCTGCGATCGGGCCGTTGGTGAAGCGAAGCGCATAGGACCAAGTGCATCGGAGGGTGAGGAGCCGACGACCCGTGGCGAGCAGGAATTCGCCGTCCACTCTACGTTCTATGCCCTTCACCCTTTCACGACCGGACTTCCAAAACATGACCAGCGACTTGAATGCGGTCGCCTGGCCGGAGAATATGCTCGGCCTCGACCGGATGGCCGTTGACCAACGTAGGGTTCGTCTGGCTGAGGTTAACGAGGACGAACTGACCCTGGGCGTTCCGCTGGATCTGGGCCTGCCGACGAGAGACATGCGGGTCCGGGATGACGACTTGGGCAAAGGCGGCATCCCGACCGATGATGAGGCCCGTCGGGGGGACCGGGAAGCTTTGGCCCTGGACAGCCCCCTGGACACCGACGAGGGTCAGGACTGCCAAGGCGATGGTCTCGCCGGACAGGGCCGCCGTGAGTTCAACAGTGCCCGCCGATGTGCTGGCAGGGCCCGCGGGCGCCGGGACCGCCCTGACAGACGCCCGAGCCGAGGCGGCCGGAACGGCTCGAGCGGCAACCGGTTCAGCGGCGACAGCCGGCTTCGGGAGGCGGATCAGCCAGGTCACGACGGCGATCAGGCCGATGAAGACTGTCCCGATCGTGAAGAGCCATGGCCATAGGCCGGGGTTCCGAGCCGTTAGCGGCAGATCCAGACGATACGTCACATTGCCCTCCTTGGGACTGAACTCGACCCACTGGGCCCCCGGGGGCAAGAGGATCGTGTCTGTCTCCATGTACTGCACGGTCTGACCGGCCGTGAAAGCATCGCTCTGCGTGTAAGCGCAACTCACGACGACTCGATCCACCTCCTGGGCGGCGACTTTGCAGTGCTCCAGGAGTTCCGGGAGCCGAAGACGCCATCCGTCCGGTGTATACCGGAAAAGGTCTACCAGTGTCATCGTGAGGTGTATCCCGCGGTTGGCGTCGTCAAATTCGATTTTTAAGCTCTTACGATCGATATAAAATTGGGGCTGATTCTCCCCCGTCAGGGACCGGAATAGGACGTAGGGGTTGCTAGCGTATAGCTGCTTGACCGCATTGTAGAGGTTCCCCGGATACCGGTAGTGGGCCTCAAGGATACCCTCTCCCATAGGAGTAATCCGGAGAGTCCCCTCGATGTCGACCCGAGGAAGGGACTGGGCCGACGCTGAAGTAAGTTCCAGCCCCAAGACTCCAGTTCCCAAGACCCATAGGAAGATCCCGATGTTACGGGAGGCGAGTAAGGAGTGGCGAGTAGACCCCAGCAAATGGCGCGTGATTCGGGGGTCCGGGGTCCGAGTCCGAAGTCGATAGCACCGACTCACCATGGAGATACGACTCCGAGTCTCCGAAGTTCATTATAATCAACCAAAATTAAAGTTCCTTGCTCTATGTTCTCCTTGATAAGGGCCTCAGCTGCACGAACGCTTTCCTCGAAACTCACCCGGGGCGATACCGTCTCAGGGAAGTGGCTATAAGCGTATGCTCGGTCTACGAAGGTGGACTCGACGAAGATGTAATTACCGTCACGAAGGCGGATCCACGGAACGGCATGGCCCGGCATGATGGCGATGCCGGCGTCGATGCCGACGGCCTGGGCCATCGAAGCAAACAGGATGGCTAAGTCCAGGCACGTCCCGGCCTTTCGCTGGATCGAGTCCTTAGGGAACTGGACATATTGGTTGAAGTGGGGCGTCCAGGCGTCGGACGGTTCCTGGATATAGCGAACGCCGTGGTTGCGCAGACAGTAAAAGATGGCCGCCCAGGCTCGGATCCGGTCCTCGTCGTCCGACGACGTGTTCAGGCCGCTCGTACAGGCCGCCGCGGCTGTCTTCGTGACCTCTTCGTTGGGCGTCATAAAGACGCCGACGAGGGGCCAGTTGGCAAACTGGTCGTACCAACTGATGATCTCGTCGTCCGGCATGCTTGTCCACGTCAGATAGTTCCGGCCCATGACCTTGATGGGTCGACTCAGGGTTTTCGTGACGGTTCGACCGTTTGGGTGTCGATAGGTGACCTCGATGTGGACGGGCAGGGAGCGGCCGGACGTCTCCTTCGTCACGGATTCATTTACGATGGGGTAATAGAAGTCCACGATCCGCTGGCCTTCCAGGATGATGTCGATAGTGTGGTCCGTCGGTGTCGTATAGTCGGTCATCATATAGCGGATCCGGACGTCCCGAATGGCGCCGGGGCCTTTGTTGTGGATAAGGGTCCGGACGAGCCACAGGCCGACTTTTTCGTCCCCATATAGTTTGTAAGCAGCACCAAGGAGCTCCGTCTTGTGAGCGACCTGAAGATCAACCTGAGGCGTCCGGGCATATAGAGCCCACATCCAGACGGCCAACAGGCCGAAGACGAAAAACATCCCCGTCAGGCCGATTCGGAGGAGCCAAATTAGCGCTCGCATCGATCCACCTCTTCCTCCACAGCGAATAGCGGATGGCGGGTAGCGAGGAGCGAGCAGCGATCGCCCCTCACCCGTGGCGCCTTACCCACACCGTGGACAGCGACTCCTGTCCCCATCACC